>NZ_JAPFCE010000059.1:0-32240 GCF_026240895.1 Pseudomonas sp. DCB_AW | reverse complement strand
AGGTTTATCGGGCCGGACGCGTTGTAGAATGCGGGGCATAAGTGCACCCAAAGACCGTAACGGGGAATCCATTCCTCGTCGCCGTAATGGCTTCCTAAAGAGTTGTAGGAAGTTTCGCTAAATGCGGCTTGTGTACTTCTTTAAGGCAAATACCTATTGGTTGCGCGCGCAGGCACAGTGACTGTTGAGTCAAGTCAGTGCGGTATTGACGAAGTTATGGCTGACGCATCGTCTGCAGCGATGCCAGAACTTGATGGGTAATGTTGCTGGGCTTCATTCAACCTTGCTGATCCGTTTACCGCGCTGCGCAGCCACCTCCAGCGCCTGCCCATCCCGCTGCTTACCCTGGCGCGCCAGGCCTTCGAGCTGGGGTATCAGCATCCCTTCCGGCAAATGCCGCCAGAACCGCCCCGGCATGTGCAGGCGCAGCGCGTCCGGGTTGAGGCGGGCGGGGTTGAAGGTGTGGCGATAGTAGGTGCGCCACAGCTCGGCGCCGGGGTCGTCGGCATTGCGTGCCCATTGCCGCCACTCGTCAGGGCAGGTGCGCCGGTAGTCGAAGGCCTGGCCGTCGAAGCGGATAGCGTCGGCGGGGGTGGCGATCAACCAGCGTTGCCGGCCCAGGCGGTCGGCGAAATGCGCACTGGCCCTGTGCAGGATATCGTGGGCGGGTTCGTAGTAGGCGACCAGGTCCAGTTGCAGCTGCTGCGCCAACGCTTCGGGTAGCGGCACGAAGCGTACAAAGGCATGCAGGTGATGGGCTTCACGGCTGACCTGTTTGATGCGCCGTTGCAATTCGCTGCCCAGGCGATCGCCGGCCAGCATCGCGGTGCGGTCACCATGGGCCACGCGCCAGAGCACTTCGTACAGCAGGTTCCAGCGTTGCTCGCCGCGGTAGCAGGCTGCCTGCTCCAGCTGGCTCAGTAGCGCTGCCGGCACTTTGCCGCGAAACGGGCCTGGGCCTTGGGGCAGCGGTGCAGGGATGGCCAGCAGATCATCAATCGGGCCTTGTGACCAGGTGACGTCGGCTGGGTCAATGCCATGGCCCAGCAGCGTTCGGGCTTGGTCACGCCAGGTGGCGAAGCTGTCATCGCAGTTGAGCGCGATCATCCCCATAACCCCATTTGCACCGGTGCCTGGGGTTCGCGCAGGCGTTCGCGCAGCAGGCCGCTGCGCAGCTCGGCCTGGGCCGGGCGGTAGTCACTGGTGACGATGAATGGGCGCGCTTTGTCCAGCACGCAGCGCAGTTGAATCAGGTCGTCGTAGCGGATGCGCCGCTCTCGTCGCAGCGCTACCAAACGCTGCACGCTGCGCAGGCCGATGCCCGGGATGCGTGCCAGCAGGGCTGGCTCGGCGCGGTTCACATCCAGCGGGAAGACCTCACGGTTGGCCAGCGCCCACGCAAGCTTCGGGTCGATGTCCAGTGCCAGGTTGCCGCTTTGCGCCAGCAGTTCGCCGGCCTTGTAGCCATAGCCACGCAGCAGGAAGTCGGCTTGGTACAGGCGGTGTTCCCGCAGCAGCGGCGGCGCTGCCAGGGGTACACTGTCGGGGCTGTCGGGGATCGGGCTGAAAGCCGAGTAGTACACGCGCTTGAGGCCGTAGCCCTGGTACAAGGACTCGGCATTGCGCAGCAGGGTGCTGTCGTCGGTGGCATCTGCGCCGACGATGACCTGGGTGCTTTGCCCGGCCGGGGTAAAGCGCGGCGCCTTGGGTTCGTTGGCCACGGCTTGCTGGCCGTGGTGGATGACCGCCATGGCCTGGCGGATGGTGTGCGCGTGTTTCTCAGGGGCCAGGCGCTTGAGGCTGGCGTCGGTCGGTAACTCAATGTTGACGCTCAGGCGGTCGGCCAGGCGCCCGGCTTCTTCGATCAGCAGCGGGTCGGCATCGGGGATGGTCTTGAGGTGGATGTAGCCGCGGAAGTTGTGCTCCTCGCGCAGCAGGCGTGCCACGCGGATCAATTGCTCCATGGTGTAGTCGGCCGAGCGGATGATGCCCGAACTGAGAAACAGGCCGCTGATGCAGTTGCGCCGGTAGAAGTCGAGGGTCAGGCGCACCACCTCTTCTGGGGTAAAGCGCGCCCGCGGCACGTTGCTGGAGCGCCGGTTGACGCAGTACTGGCAATCGTAGAGGCAGAAGTTGGTCAGCAACACCTTGAGCAGCGATACGCAGCGCCCGTCCGGGGTATAGCTGTGGCAAATGCCCATGCCATCCGTGGCACCCAGGCCTTCGCTGCCGCGCGAACTACGCTTGGGGGCACCGCTGCTGGCGCAGGAAGCATCGTACTTGGCGGCGTCGGCAAGAATGCCGAGTTTGGCGATGAGTTGCATGGCGGCTGACTCGAAACACTGAATATTCATACAGTATTTTGAGAATGCCCTGATTGCAAGCCCCATCGATGAAGGCCGTGGATCAATGCCCGAGTAAATCCGTCAGCTAAGCTTGTGCTGGACTTACGGACAGCAACGAGGCGCGCGGGAGAGGACATGAAAATCACGATCGAAGCGAAGCGGGCGCTGGCCGGCCTGGCGCTGGCCATGGGGTTGGGCGCAGTCATGCTCAACGCCCAGGCCGCAGAAACCAAAAAGGTCGATGTACTGCTGGTGGGCGGCGGCATCATGAGTTCGACCCTGGCTATCTGGCTCAACGAGCTGGAGCCCGGCTGGTCGATGGAGATGGTCGAGCGCCTGGACAAGGTGGCCGAAGAAAGCTCCAACGGCTGGAACAACGCCGGTACCGGCCACTCGGCCTTGGCAGAGCTGAACTACACGCCAGAAAAAGATGGCAAGATCGACATCAGTAAGGCCGTGGAGATCAACGAGTCATTCCAGATCACCCGCCAATTCCTTGCCTGGCAGGTCAAGCAGG
This sequence comes from Pseudomonas sp. DCB_AW, assembly GCF_026240895.1. Taxonomy (NCBI): domain Bacteria; kingdom Pseudomonadati; phylum Pseudomonadota; class Gammaproteobacteria; order Pseudomonadales; family Pseudomonadaceae; genus Pseudomonas; species Pseudomonas sp. DCB_AW. Next base: position 29,378 of record NZ_JAPFCE010000059.1, on the reverse strand, counting down.
GCGTATTGAAGAACCCCCATTCCTTTATCAACACCACGCCGCACATGAGCTTCGTCTGGGGCGACGACAACATTCGCTTCCTGAAGAAACGTTATGAGGCGTTGCAAGCCAGCCCGCTGTTCAAGCCCATGCAGTATTCCGAAGACCACGAACAGATCCGCAAATGGGTGCCCTTGATGATGGAGGGCCGCGACCCCAATCAGAAACTGGCCGTGACCTGGACGCCGATCGGTACCGACGTCAACTTTGGCGAGATCACTCGGCAGTATGTGGGTTACCTGCAGACTCGGCCTAACTTCGACCTCAAGCTGTCGAGCGAGGTACAGGACATCACCCGCAACGCCGACGGCTCATGGCATGTCGAGTACAAAAACCTGAAAGATGGCAGCCAGGCTGCCACCGATGCCAAGTTCTTGTTCATCGGTGCCGGCGGCGCGGCGCTGCCCCTGTTGCAGAAGTCCGGCATCGATGAAGCCAAGGACTATGCCGGCTTCCCGGTCGGTGGTTCGTTCCTGGTCACCGATAACCCGGCCATTGCCCAGCGCCACATGGCCAAGGCCTATGGCATTGCGGCAACCGGCGCGCCGCCGATGTCGGTACCGCACCTGGACACCCGGGTCCTCGATGGCAAGCGCATGATCCTGTTCGGGCCGTTTGCTACCTTCTCGACCAAGTTCCTCAAGCAGGGCTCGTTGCTCGACCTGTTCGCCAGCGCCAGTGTTCACAACGCCTGGCCGATGGTGAGGGTAGGGGTACGTGAGTTCGATCTGGTGCAATACCTGGTCGGTCAGGTTTTGCAGTCGGACGATGACCGCTTCGAAGCGCTGCGCACCTACTTCCCCGAGGCCAAGAAGGAAGACTGGCGCCTGTGGCAAGCCGGCCAGCGGGTGCAGATCATCAAGAAGGACGAGGCCCAGGGTGGGGTGCTCAAGCTGGGTACCGAAGTGGTCACGTCCAAGGACGGCAGCATCGCCGGCCTGCTTGGGGCCTCACCGGGTGCCTCGACCGCGCCGCCGATCATGCTGGATGTGTTGAACAAGGTGTTCAAGGACAAGGTGGCCTCGCCGCAGTGGCAAGCGAAGATCAAGCAGATCGTGCCGTCTTACGGCATTCGCCTGAACGAGCACCCGGACAGGGTGCAGCAGGAGTGGACGTATACCAATGAGGTGCTGCAGCTGAATCCGCCGTCGGGTGGTGAAGCGCCGTAAAAGTTCGAGGTTGGTGTTATTGGGGCAATCACTGTTGCTGGCTTGCGCGGCTGCTTCTCCAGAGCCGCGCAGTCAGGTTCAGCCAAGCGAGCACTTGCGGCGCTTGCCTGAGGCACCCGCGTAGACAGATCCCTCGACCTTGGTGAACGCTTCTATTGCGTCCCCATTCAGCAAACTCTCGTACTGCGCCGACTGCCGCAAGCGCGTCAGTTTTGCGTCAGCAATTGCCCTGAAATGCGCTACAGATGCGCTGAAATCGCTGCTTTTAGTCGACATCATGTATTTCCTCATGGTTGAAGGCAGCATAATCACCACGTAGGTCATAGGCAAGCCCGATACCTTTTACCTGCCGGAAACCATTCTGTTGATAGGCGATACGCGCTTCAGGGAGTGGGTCTTTCACTACAACCCATTTCAACCCGAGCATAAGGGCGTAGAAGCGGACGCCGCTCATGCACAAGGGCGCTATGTAGCCTCGTGTCACCAGGTAATTGTCTGGGTTACGCTGAAGGTAAAGCACCATGATCTTTTCCTTGCTGCCTTGTGGTGAAGCCCAACAAAGGCCAGCAAGCGCATTGCCATGCCATATGGCAATGTCCAGCGCGCGTGCATGAGCACGTCGGCGCTTCCATTGCAACACACGATCCCAGCCGAAGTCATGTGGGTTGGGATGCCAGCGCTCATGGGCCTCTATAGCCTTATGATCAATTTCCTCGACCATTAACCGGTTATCCAGGTTGAGGGTTTTGTTCCGGGTTTCCAGTACTATTTGACCTCGAGCAGCCTGCTTGAAGCCAATCAGTGCTGCCAGTTCTATATCGTCCATCTGCAATCACATCACCAGCCGTCGTCAGGTGTTTGATGCTATTGCTAACGGTCACCAGAAGTAGCCGATAACCTCCTTCTTGTTTTCCCGGGTAGACGTAGTCCAAAACCGCCTCTGCTTAGTTCTTGGCATCTAAACTTACAAACAGCCCGTCGCAGCTGGTGGTGCGGCGCGCCTTTCAAATCATTCGACCACCGCCCCCTCGGACCCGGACTTCCCTCGTCGACGGTGGCCTTCTTGCAGAGGAGGGCAGGTCATGGACGAGGCACGGCTTCACGAATTCATGGGCAAGCTGGTGGGTGACATGGGCGCTGCGGCGACCCTGGCCAATGTCATTCTGGGCGACGAGCTCGGGCTGTACCGGGCGATGGCCGACAGCCTGCCGACCACCCCCGACGCGCTGGCGGCCAAGACCGGTTGCCACCCGCGCCTGGTGCGCGAATGGCTCAATGCCCAGGCGGCGTCGGGCTACATGGTGCATGACAAGGGCAGTTTCGTGCTGCCCGAAGAACAGGCCATGGCCCTGGCGCTGGAGGATTCGCCGGCCTACATGGCCGGTGGCGCCGCGGTGGTGGCGGCGCTGTTTCACGACAAAGACAAGCTGGTTGCGGCCATGCGTGGCGACGGCGGATTAGCGTGGGGCGACCATCACCCGTGCATGTTCAGCGGCACCGAGCGGTTCTTCCGGCCGGGTTATCGGACGTTCCTGGTGGCCGAGTGGCTGCCGGCGCTGGACGGGGTAGTGGCGAAACTGCAAGCGGGCGCCAAGGTGGCCGATGTGGGCTGTGGCCATGGCGCCTCGACGTTGGTCATGGCCCAGGCGTTTCCTGCATCGACCTTTGTCGGCTACGACTATCACGGGCCATCCATCGCCACCGCCAACCAGCGCGCCGAAGAGGCGGGGTTGGGCGCGCGGGTGCATTTCCAGCAGGCCACCGCTAAGGACTACCCCGGCCACGACCATGACCTAGTGTGTTTCTTCGATTGCCTGCACGACATGGGTGACCCAGTGGGCGCGGCGCGTCATGCCTACCGTGCCTTGAAGGCTGACGGCACGGTGATGCTGGTGGAACCGTATGCCGAAGATTCGCTAGAGGGCAACCTGACGCCGGTTGGGCGCTTGTTCTACGCAGCGTCGACGTTTATCTGCACGCCGAACTCGCTGTCTCAGGAGGTGGGATTGGGGTTGGGTGCCCAGGCCGGGGAGGCACGGCTGCGAGCTGTGTTCGAAGAGGCGGGGTTCACTCGGTTCCGGCGTGCGACGCAGACACCGTTCAACCTGATCCTGGAGGCGCGTAAATAGCCGCTGCCCTTGCCGCAACCGGGCCATTCGGCTTTTACGCATTGTAATGCCGCGCCCTGATCGTCAGAATCGCGCCCGGTTGTCGAGCAAGGGGCTTACGTTGAACGAACAGACACTCTCCATGCGCCTGGAGCGCGTGGCGGCGCATGTGCCACACGGCGCGCGCCTGGCCGATATCGGCTCGGACCACGGTTACTTGCCGGTAGCGTTGATGCTGCGCGGCACTATCGAAGCGGGCGTGGCCGGTGAAGTGGCGCAGACGCCCTTTGCCTCCGCTCAGCGCAATGTGCGCCGCAATGGCTTGGAAGCACGCATCACCATTCGCCTGGCCGATGGGCTGGAAGCGATCGAATTAAACGACCGGATCTCTGCCGTCAGCCTCTGCGGCATGGGCGGCGACACCATGTGCGAAATTCTGGAACGCGGCAAGCATCGCTTGAACGGCACCGAGCGCCTGATCCTGCAACCCAACGGCGGCGAGTGCGCGCTGCGGGGCTGGCTAATGACCAATGGCTATCGCATCGTCAGCGAAGAGTTGCTGCGGGAGAACCGCTTCGACTACGAAATCATCGTCGCCGAACCGTGTGAGGCAGTGGTGTATACCGCCGAAGAACTGTACTTCGGCCCACTGTTGATGCGCGAGAAAAGCCCAGCGTTCATGACCAAATGGCAGCGCATGTTGCGTCAGAAGCAGCAGACGTTGGCCAACTTCGAACGCGCCCGGGATGCAATCCCACAGGAAAAGCGCGACGATTTCGCCCGGCAAATCACCTGGATCAACCAGGTATTGGCCTGACTTACTGCTGCGAGCAGTTGCCCATTTCCCGGTATTTGATTTCGCGGGTGTGGCCTTGATGGTCGACATAGACCATGTGCGCGGTGCCAACCTGGCAATCGGCTGCATTGCTGGCTGGGGTGATGGAGATGACTTTGGCCACATCCAGCGGCATGCCGTATTCGTAGTTGCTGTTGGCAACAGGCTGGTTAGAGCCCGCGTCAGCCAAGGCGCCGAACGAGGCGAGGGCAGCGGTAACGGCAAGCACAGCGATCGAACGTTTCATGGCAGGTTCCTTTTTCGATGTTTTACCAATGATGTATTCATTGGTGATCCACAATAAATGGGCTAACCCGTGATAGATTCCTGCCTTGAACGTAAGAATAAGATTGAACAAGGAGCCCATCCCTCATGGACATGCTGCATGCCATGCGTACCTTCACCCGGGTGGTGGAGTGCGGCAGCTTTGCGGCGGCTGCCAATGCCCTGGATATTTCAGCGGCGCAGGTGTCGCGTATCGTTGCCGAGCTTGAGAACCAGCTACAGACCCGTCTGCTACACCGCACCACGCGCCGTTTGCGCATGAGCGAGGCGGGCGAGCGTTTTCTTGAGCGCGCCCGGCAAATCATGTTGTTGACCGAAGAAGCCGTGGGCGAAGCGCGCGGCGCGCACCTCACGCCCCGTGGCCGCTTGCGCCTGCATTGCCCGCATGGCCTGGGCCTGCTGCTGATGCCGCTGGTGGCGGGCTACAACGCGCTGTGCCCGGAGGTGGTGGTCGAATTGACCCTGTCCCAACGCAACCCCGACCCGCTGGCTGAAGGGCATGACGTGGTGATCACTGTGGACGGGGCCTTGCCGGACTCGCAATTGATCGCAGTGCCCTTGGGCGACATCTTCAGCATCCCCTGTGCCGCGCCCAGCTACCTGGAAACCTTTGGGGTACCTGAGCGGCCGGAAGACCTGCATGATCATCGTTGCCTGCGCATGGCGTATCCGATGTATGAAGGCGACTGGGTATTCCCGCAAGGCGTCGATCAGTGCGTGATCGCGCCGCGAGACAGCTTCCTGACCAATGTGGCCGACGCCATGCTGCTGGCCAGCGAGTTGGGCATGGGCATCGGGCTGTTGCCGTTCTACACCGCCAGCCAGGCCATCGAGCAGGGGCGTTTGCGCCGGCTGCTGGCCCCGTATCGCCTGCGCGAGTGTGCGCTGTACGCGATCTACCCGTCGCGGCACTACCTGGATGCCAAGGTGCGTACCTGGATCGACTACCTCAAGGAACAGCTACCCGCGCTGTTCGAGGCCCATGCGCGGATAGTGGATGATGAGCGGTATTGGCGCTGAATCGGGCTGATTTAGCTGGAACCTGTGGGGCTGGCTTGCCGGCGCCCACAGGTTTGGCGACCCGCTACAGCGGATAGTGCTTGAGCTCCCGCGCAATCAACATCCGCTGGATCTCGCTCGAGCCTTCGTAGATCTGCGTGATCCGTGCGTCCCGGTAATAGCGTTCCACCGGGTAATCCTCCAGGTAGCCATAGCCACCATGCACCTGGATGGCCATGGAACATACCCGCTCGGCCATTTCCGACGCGAACAGCTTGGCCTGCGAAGCCTCCGACAGGCACGGCTTGCCGGCACTGCGCAAGCGGGCCGCATGCAGGATCAGCAGGCGTGCGGCATTCACCTGTACCTGCATGTCGGCCAGCAGGTTGGCGATGCTCTGGTGTTCGTTGATCGGCTTGCCGAACTGCACCCGATCACGGGAGTAGACCAGCGCGGCTTCGAACGCGGCGCGGGCGATACCCAATGCCTGCGCGGCAATGCCGATACGCCCACCTTCGAGGTTGGACAAGGCGATGGCCAGGCCCTTGCCGCGCTCACCGAGCATATTGGCAACCGGGATGCGGCAGTTGTCGAAGGTCACCGCGCAGGTATCCGAGGCGCGGATGCCCATCTTGTGCTCGCTGCGGTCAACCTTGAAGCCAGGGTTGTCAGTGGGTACCAGGAAAGCCGACAGGCCTTTCTTGCCCAGTTCCGGGTCGGTCACCGCAAAGACGATCGCCAGGCCCGCTCGGCGGGCATTGCTGACGAACTGCTTGGACCCGTTGATTACCCATTCGCCCTCCACGCGCTCGGCACGGGTGCGCAGGTTGTGCGCCTCGGAGCCGGCCTGGGGTTCGGTCAGGCAGAAGCAGCCAATCACCTCGCCCGTGGCCAGGCGTGGCAACCAAGCCTGTTGCTGTTCGGCTGTGCCATACGCCAGCAACGGGCCGCAGCCCACCGAGTTGTGGATGCTCATCATCGCCCCGGTGGCGCCGCAGCCTGCGGAGATTTCTTCCACGGCCAGGGCGTAGGCGACGTAATCGGTGTAGCTGCCGCCAAAGGCTTCAGGCACCACCATGCCGAGCAGCCCCAGCTCGCCCATCTTGCGGACCACGCCATCATCGATCCAGCCGGCTTTTTCCCAGGCCTGGGCATGGGGCGCGATTTCGCCACGGGAAAAGTCCCGGGCCATGTCGCGGATCATGATCTGCTCTTCGCTCAGTTCCAGGTCTTGCATCTGTGTACTCCCGGGCTCACAGGCCTTCGAAGAATTGGTCGACCCGCTGGCGCTCGAGCTCGGCCAGGGTGGGCGGGTTCCAGCGGGGCTGCTTGTCCTTGTCGATGATCAGGGCACGCACGCCCTCGATGATGTCGCCGTACTGGAACCACTGGCGGTCCAGGTGCAGCTCCATGGCAAAGCACGCCTCAAGTGCCAGGTGGCGACCGCGGCGCAGCATTTCCAGCGTAACCGCCATGGCCAGTGGCGAGCGGCTTTCCAGCTGGTCGGCGGTTGCCAGGGCCCATGGGTGGCTGTCGCCGATGCTGACGGTGCGCAGTTGCTCGATGATCGCTGGCAGGTCGGGGAGGGCAAAGAAATGGTCGATGACCGGGCGCAGCTTCTCCAGCGGCGCGTCATCCAGCACCTGAGTGCCGAGCTTGGCCAGCAGGCCTTGCAGGTCCTTGAGCGGGTGGTCGCCAAAGGTCAGGCGGTCCAGGCCCTGGTCGAGTGCGGTGAGTTTATCGCAGGGCACGTGCCAGTCGGCGAGCCCGCAATACAGGGCGTCGGCGGCCTGGATCTGGGTGCCAGTGACACCGAGGTAAGTGCCCAGCTCGCCAGGGAGGCGTGAGAGGAAATAGCTGCCGCCCACATCCGGGAAATAGCCGATGCCGACTTCCGGCATGCCCAGCCGGCTGCGTTCGGTCACCACCCGCAGGTCACAGCCTTGAGCCAGGCCCATGCCGCCGCCGAGGGTGAAGCCATCCATCAGCACAAGCACCGGTTTGCGGTAATGATGGATGCACAGGTCGAGCGCGTATTCCTCGACGAAAAAGTCTTCATGCAGGCGTTCTGCGTTTTTGTAGCTGTCGTGCAGCGAGCGGATATCGCCACCGGCGCAAAACCCTTTAGGGCCCGCACCACGCAGTACCACTGCGCGCACCTGCGGGTCGTCTGCCCATTGGTCGAAGTGCTGGCGCAGGCTGCGCACCATATCCAGGGTCAAGGCATTGAGGCCGGCGGGGCGGTTCAGGGTCAGGTGGCCAATCTGGTTGCGGACTTCAGCCAAGACATGATCCGTTGCCGAAGTGTAAGCATGCGCGGTCATCGCGTTCTCCCTGCTTTGTTATTGATTTTCCAAGTGAAGTCTGGAGTTCGCTGGAGGATCACTGGATCCTGTCATGCGAATTTGTCGTGCACAATCGGCAAATCTGCAGGGGTGTTCTGCATTTTTGCCTTGTGTTCAGGTTAAGCCTTGCAGCGCCTGGGAGATCGAGCGCCGCCCGCGCGGCGCTTCGCGAGCAACGCTCGCTCCTACGTTTGTTTCGGGCCAGTGCGGCCTGTGCCATTTGCGCGCGACCGCCTTGTTGGTCCGACGCAATATTGCGCCATGCACCAAGACGGTCGCGTGCGTTTGCCCCAGGAATAATTGGCCTGAAACAAACGTAGGAGCGAGCGTTGCTCGCGAAGCGCCGCGCGGGCGGCGCTCGATCTGCGCCCCCCCACTAATATCACGCCATACACCCCAAGCCCACCCCACCCTCAATTCATTAACCTGAGCGTAACGATCACCCATCCAGCTTGATTGATGCACCCTCACGCCTCGCCCTAAGGTGGCTCCACGACAGCGAACCCGTGGAGTCACCATGACAACAACCAAGAATCCACCGCCGCAATGGTCGCGGCGGCGCGCCGAGAAGCAGCGCCGCCTCGACCGGGTCCGCCACCTCGCCGACGGCGTGGTGCTGCCCACCGCGCATATCGTCGAGGCACTGGAACTGTTACTCGCCCCCGGCGACCGGGTGGTGCTGGAAGGCAACAACCAGAAGCAGGCCGATTTTCTCTCCTGCTCACTGGCCAAGGTCGACCCGGCGCGGCTGCACGATTTGCACATGATCATGCCCAGCGTCAGCCGTGCCGAACACCTCGACCTGTTCGAGCGGGGCATCGCCCGCAAGCTCGACTTCTCGTTCGCCGGGCCACAGAGCCTGCGCATCGGGCAACTGCTGGAAGACGGCCTGCTCGAAGTCGGCGCCATCCATACCTACATCGAGCTGTACTCCCGGCTGCTGGTCGACCTCATCCCCAACGTGACCCTGGTCGCGGGCTTCATGGCCGACCGGGATGGCAACCTCTATACCGGCCCCAGCACCGAAGACACCCCGGCCCTGGTCGAACCCGCCGCCTTCAGTGACGGCATCGTCATTGCCCAGGTCAACCAATTGGTGGAGCGGGTCGACGACCTGCCGCGCGTCGATATCCCCGCGTCCTGGGTCGACTTCGTGGTGGTCGCCGACCAGCCGTTCTACATCGAGCCGCTGTTCACCCGCGACCCACGCCATATCAAGCCGGTGCATGTGCTGATGGCGATGATGGCGATCCGTGGCATCTATGAAAAACACCAGGTGCAGTCGCTGAACCATGGCATTGGGTTCAATACCGCAGCCATCGAGCTGATCTTGCCGACCTATGGCGAATCCCTTGGCCTGAAAGGCAAAATTTGCCGCAACTGGACGCTCAACCCCCACCCCACGCTGATTCCCGCTATCGAAACGGGTTGGGTCGAGAGCGTGCATTGTTTTGGTACCGAATTGGGCATGGAGGACTACATCGCCCAGCGCCCGGACGTGTTTTTCACCGGCCGCGACGGCTCGCTGCGCTCCAACCGCATGATGTGCCAGCTGGCGGGGCAGTACGCCGTCGACCTGTTTATCGGCGCCACGTTGCAAGTGGATGGCGACGGCCATTCTTCGACCGTGACCCGCGGCCGCCTGGCGGGCTTTGGCGGTGCGCCGAACATGGGCCACGACCCCCGTGGGCGCCGCCACGCGACACCGGCCTGGCTTGACATGACCGTGCCCGAAACAATGCTCGAGCGCGGCCGCAAGCTGGTGGTGCAGATGGTCGAGACCTACCAGGAGGGCGGCAAGCCCACCTTCGTCGAAACCCTCGATGCGGTTGAAGTGGCGAAAAAAGCCGGCATGCCGCTGGCACCGGTGATGATCTACGGCGACGACGTTACCCACTTGCTCACCGAAGAAGGCATCGCCTACCTGTACAAGGCGCGCAGCCTTGAGGAACGCCAGCAGATGATTGCAGCCGTGGCCGGTGTCACCGCCATTGGCTTGCGGCATGACCCCAAAGACACCCAGCGCCTGCGCCAGCAGGGCCTGGTGGCGTTGCCCGAGGACTTGGGCATCCGCCGAACCGATGCCAGCCGTGAACTGCTGGCTGCGCGCAGCATCGCCGACCTGGTGGAATGGTCCGGTGGCCTGTACAACCCACCCGCACGGTTCAGGAGCTGGTGATGAAAGTATTCGACCTGCAATCGCAAGGGCTGCTTCGCGAACAAGCTCGCTCCTACAGGTATGTCACGGGCCTTGAAGCCAGTGGGGGCTCTGTGGGAGCGGGCTTGCCCGCGAAGAGGGCTGAACAGACAACCGAAATCCCTCTGGCTGACCACCTGGCGGATTTGGCAGTAGAAGCCTTGATCGACGAAGCCGACCTGTCGCCCAAACCGGGCCTGGTAGACCGCCGCAGCAACGGTGCGCACACCGACATGACGTTAGCGTTGATGCATGCGTCGGCGCTGGCCCTGTGGCCGTGCCTGCGGCAGATGGCCGAAGCGGCCGAGGCCATTGGCGGCGTCGGCCAGCCCTTGCGCACTGCGCTAGGCCGCATTGGCCGCGAAGGCGAGGCCGCGATGCTGGCGACCACCGGCGGGGTGAATACCCACCGAGGCGCGATCTGGGCCCTGGGGCTGCTGGTGGCAGCCCGTGCCCTGGGTCCCCACGCTGACCCGTGCGCAGTGGCGGCCCGCGCCGGGCGCATCGCGCTGATCGACGACCCGGGCGCAACCTCGGAAGACAGCCATGGTGCCCAGGTAAGGCGCCGGTATGGCAGCGGCGGTGCCCGTGAACAGGCGCAATTGGGCTTCCCAGTGGTTATCGCGCATGGCCTGCCACAGCTACAGCGCAGCCGTGCCTTAGGTGCCAGCGAAACCCACGCGCGGCTCGATGCCTTGCTGGCGATCATGGCGGCGCTGGCCGACACCTGCGTGCTTTGGCGCGCCGGGCCACAAGGGCTGGCCACGGTCCAGCAGGGGGCCCGCGCGGTCCTGGACGCCGGTGGCAGCGCCACGCTGGACGGGCGCCGGCAACTGCGCCTTTTGGATGAACACTTGCTGCAACTGAATGCCTCTCCGGGTGGCGCTGCCGATCTGTTGGCGGCCTGCCTGTTCCTCGACAAAGCCGGGAGCCTGTGACATGGAAACCCTGACCTTTCAATTTCCCGCCGCCGAACCGGGGCGCGGGCGCACCGTGGTCGGCTGCGTCAGCTCCGGCGACCTCGAAGTGCTGATCGAACCCGGCATCGCCGGCAGCTTGCAGATCCAGGTCGTGACGTCGGTCAACGGCAGCGGCGCGCGCTGGACGCAACTGTTCCAGCGCCTGTTCGAAGGCCGCCAATGGCCAGCGGTGAATATCGACATCCATGATTTTGGCGCCACGCCAGGGGTGGTGCGCCTGCGCCTGGAGCAAGGTTTCGAGGAGATCGCCCATGACTGACACCGAACGTTTGCTGCACAGCCGCAGCCTCGTCGAAATGGGTGCCCGCCAGCGCGCCCGGGCACTACTTGACCCGGGAACGTTCCGCGAGCTGCTGGGCCCCTTCGACCGGCTCATGTCACCTTGGCTGCCGCGCCAGGGCATCGTGCCCCAGGCCGATGATGGCGTGGTCATTGCCAAAGGCCGGCTGAATGGCCGCAATACTGTGGTCGCCGCTATCGAGGGTGGCTTCCAGGGCGGCAGCATGGGCGAGGTGGGCGGGGCGAAGATCGCCGGTGCACTGGAATTGGCCATCGAAGACAACCACAACGGCACCCCGACCTGCGCCGTGCTGCTGTTGGAAACCGGTGGCGTGCGCCTGCAGGAAGCCAACCTCGGCCTGGCGGCAATCGCCGAGATCCAGGCCGCGATCATCGAGCTGCGCAGCTACCAGCCGGTGATCGGCGTGATCGCAGGCTCGGTCGGCTGCTTCGGCGGTATGTCCATCGCTGCCGGCTTGTGCAGCCACCTGCTGGTTACCCGTGAGGCGCGCCTGGGCCTCAATGGCCCGCAGGTCATCGAGCAGGAAGCGGGCATCGCCGAATACGACGCCAAGGACCGCCCCTTTATCTGGAGCCTGACCGGTGGCGAGCAGCGCCATGCCAGTGGGCTGGTCGACGGCTATGTGGCCGATGATGCAGATGCAATACGCCAGCAGCTTTTGCACCTGCTCGACACCCCCGCCACAGACCGTGCTCGCCGCCACGCCTGGTACCTCGAGCGGCTGTCGCGCCTCGGCGATGACTGCCCGCAACTGGATGCCGCCGCTGTACGCAGCCTCTACCAAGGAGAAGCCAAATGAACCGAGCCATGAACTGGCTGCCGGGCCTGGCCGGCGGGCAAGCGCTGCCGGGTTACCCCGCGTCGCTGCAGGTGATCGACGGCGAACTGGACAACCGCCTGGCACGCTTCATTGCCGTGGTGCCCGATGCGCACAACCCGTTCCCCCGGGCGCGTGCGGGCGAGGTCGGCTTGCTGGAAGGCTGGGGGCTGGCCAAGGCGGTGAGCGAAGCGGTCGCGGCGGACCGCGACGGCGAGAAGCGGGCCATCATCGCCGTCATCGATGTGCCCAGCCAGGCCTATGGCCGCCGCGAAGAGGCGCTGGGCATTCACCAGGCGCTGGCCGGTGCTGTGCAGGCGTATGCCGAGGCGCGCTTGGCCGGGCACCCGGTGATTGGGCTGCTGGTCGGCAAGGCGATGTCTGGCGCCTTCCTCGCGCATGGCTATCAAGCCCAGCGCCTGATCGCGCTGGACGACGCTGGGGTGATGGTGCACGCCATGGGCAAGGCCGCTGCCGCGCGTATTACATTGCGCAGCGTCGAAGCGCTGGAGGCCCTGGCCGCCGAAGTACCGCCGATGGCCTATGACCTCGACAGCTATGCCTCGCTGGGCTTGCTGTGGCGACGTCTTGGTGTGGACAACGCCGAGACGCCAAGTGCGGCCGACCTGGCCAAGGTACGTACCTGCTTGGCCGAAGCGGTGCGCGATATCGGCAACTCGACCGACCTGTCATCGCGGCTGGCGGGCGAAAACCGGCGTGCCTCCCGCGAGGTGCGCGAACACTTGCGCCGTCAGTGGCAGGGGGCCTGAGATGAATAGCCCACGCGCGCACGACCTGTTGTGGGGGTTGCCCCTTTGCGCGCTGCCTGAAGATGCCCCGCAGTGGGCGCATCAGGTGGTGGCAAGCGGTCAGCCTGTGGTGGTGCGCCGTGCCGCCTGCGCTGACGGCTGGGTGGCGGTGGGCCTGCGCGGCCTGAGCCGGGATCAGCGGCTGGGCACACAGATGCGCCTGGCCGATATCCAACGCCTGCAAAGCCCTGAGGCCCTGCGCTGGAAAGCACCGAGCCCGTGGCCAGCATTGCAGGCGTTGGCGTCGGTGGCCCCGGTACTCGATACCACCGGGCTGGCCTGGGGGCCGACAGGTGGAGTGGGGTACCAACTCGCCACCGAGACTGGCGTGCTGCACCTGGCCAGTGACCTGGACGTGGTCGTGCGCACGCCGCACCCCCTGGCACGCGCAAAAGCGCGGGAACTGCTGGACATACTGGACTGCGCGCCATGCCGTATCGATGTGCAATTGGAAACACCGGCAGGTGCCGTCGCCCTGCGTGAGTGGGCCGGTGTTGCCCGGCGCGTACTGCTCAAGTCGCCCCATGGCGCGCGCTTGGTGGCCGACCCCTGGGCAGCTTGGGCGTGTGCGGCATGAGCAGTTTGTTCGCGTTCCCCGGCCAGGGTGCCCAGCAGGTAGGCATGTTGCACCGCTTGCCCGAGGGGGCTGGCCCACTGTTGAAGGAGGCCAGCGATACGCTGGGCCATGACGTGCTGGGTCTGGACAGCGAGCAGGCATTGCAGAGCACCCGGGCCGTGCAGCTGTGCCTGTTGCTGACCGGGGTGGCCTGGGCGCGCCGACTGCTGCAGCAAAGTCCCGCCCCCGACTATGTGGCAGGGCTGTCGATAGGGGCGTATCCCGCCGCTGTCACGGCCGGTGCGCTGGCGTTCGCCGATGCCGTGCGCCTGGTTGCCCTGCGCGGTGAGTTGATGCAGCGCGCCTATCCGCAGGGGTATGGCATGACCGCGCTGAGTGGCCTGGACCTGGCAAGTGTCGAGCGCTTGCTGGTGGAGGCGGGCGGTGAGGTCTACATCGCCAACCTCAACAGCGAAAACCAGATCGTCATTGCCGGCAGTGAGGCGGCCATGGCTGCGGTGGCCCAACGCGCGCGCAGCCTGGGCCAGGGCGTCGCGCGGCGCCTGGCGGTCAGCGTGCCGTCCCATTGCCCGCTGCTCGACGCCCCGGCTGCGGAACTGGCCGAGGCCTTTGCTACGGTCGAACTGCGAAGGCCCATCATCACCTACCTGAGCAGCAGCAGTGCACGGCCGATCCACGACCCGCAACGCTTGCGCGACGACTTGGCCGGCAACATGGCGCGGGTGGTGGATTGGCGTGCCACGTTGCGCAACGCCTATGAACGCGGGGTGCGCCTGCACCTGGAAATACCACCGGGCAGTGTGCTCAGCGGCCTGGCCCGCCAGGTGTTCGCCAATGGCCGCGTGGTAGCCATCGAGTCCACTCGGCTGGACAGCGTCGACGTCCTAATGCGTCAGGAGGTGGCCGGCAACCGATGACCGTGCTGTGCAACGCGAAGGACAACAACAAGCAACTTCGACAACACCTGAGGACAACAACAATGATTATTTATGGTGTGGCTCTGCTGGCGGTGTGCACGCTTGCCGGCGTTATCGTCGGCGACTTCCTGGGCGTGCTGCTGGGCGTCAAATCCAACGTGGGCGGGGTCGGTATCGCCATGATCCTGCTGATCTGTGCGCGGCTGTACATGCACCGCCATGGCGGCATGAGCAAGGAGTGCGAGTTCGGCGTCGGCTTCTGGGGCGCGATGTACATTCCGGTGGTGGTGGCCATGGCGGCCCAGCAGAACGTGGTCACGGCCCTGCACGGCGGGCCGGTGGCGCTGCTGGCGGCCGTCGGCGCGGTACTGGTGTGTGGCGCGACCATCGCGCTGATCAGCCGCAGCCACCGCGGTGAACCCTTGCCCGCACTGGAGCCCACACCCGAAACCCCTGTGCAGGTTGCCCCTGCAGGAGGGCGCTGATCATGTGGCCGATCATTGACAATGCCTTGGAACACAACGGCCTGATCACCGCGTTCGCGGTTGTCGGGGCGATCATGTGGTTGTCGGTACTGATGTCGAAATACCTGACGTTCGGCCGGGTGCACGGCTCGGCGATTGCCATCGTCATTGGGCTGGTGCTGGCCTGGGTTGGCGGTACCGTGACCGGCGGGCAAAAGGGCCTGGCGGACATGGCACTGTTCTCTGGCATCGGCCTGATGGGTGGGGCGATGCTGCGCGACTTCGCCATCGTCGCCACGGCCTTCGAAGTGCAGGCCACCGAGGCGCGCAAGGCCGGGATGATTGGCGCCGTGGCGTTGCTGCTGGGCACGGTGCTGCCGTTTATCGTCGGTGCGGCGGTGGCCTATGCCTTCGGCTATCGCGATGCCGTAAGCATGACCACCATTGGCGCGGGCGCGGTGACCTATATCGTCGGGCCGGTGACTGGGGCGGCGCTGGGTGCGAGCTCGGACGTGATGGCTTTGTCGATAGCCACCGGGTTGATCAAGGCCATCCTGGTGATGGTATTCACCCCGGTGTCGGCCCGCCTGCTGGCCCTGGACAACCCGCGTTCGGCCATGGTGTTCGGTGGTTTGGCGGGGACGGTGTCGGGGGTGACCGCAGGCTTGGCGGCCACGGACCGGCGGCTGGTGCCGTACGGCGCGCTGACTGCTACCTTCCATACCGGCTTGGGCTGCTTGATGGGCCCTTCGATCCTGTATTTCTGCGTGCGCGGCTTGATGGGCTGACCCACCCCTCACGCCCTCTGTGTAGGAGCAGCCTTGCGTTGCGAAGAGGCCCATACTAGCGGCGACTATCTACGGTGTTGTCACCGACCTCTTCGCAGCACAGGGCTGCTCCTACCCGCAGCCCCATCCCCCGAATCGGGGAAAACCGCTGGGGAATCCTCCCCAATCTGTTTCGGTTAGCGCTGTAACTCACCAAAAAATATAACAATTCTCATCTGGCATATACCTTGCTGAACCTCCACGCAGAGACCCTGTGTTCCGGAGGTGCAGCATGTCGACCCCGCTCAAAGGCCCCGTCCTGTCATCCCTTGTCCTGGCCCTACTCGGCTGGGAAGCGACCAGCGAGGCAGCTGTGCAGTGCCAGCGCACCCTGGTTGCCAATGTGGTCGCACTGGACCAGCCGCTGATGTTCAACCGCCTTGGCGCGCAAAACGCCAATGGCATGATGTTCGCCCTGCGCGAAGATGTCGTGGACGAGCACCAGGTCCCGCTTGGCAAAGGCGGAGCCGCAGTGCCTGGCAAAGTCACCTTGCGCCCGGACAAACGCCCACGGCCAATCGTCTTGCGGGTCGCTGCCGGTGACTGCCTCACCGTCAACCTGACCAACCTGCTGGCCTACCAGGCCAACCCCAACAAGCACGGTATCGACCACGAAGAAAACGAGGCCGAAGGTGAGGAAGAAGAAGGGCCGGAAACCGAATTCGAGAATGAAGGCGGTGAGCACTTCGTTGCGGATGAGCAAGTCAGCGACCGCCACGTAGGTTTCCAGGTCAACGGCATGCAAGCCGTCAACAGCATTGGCGACATCGCCGCCAACACCGGCCGCAACGGCAACTTCCTGGTGTCGCCGGGCAACACCCGCAGTTACACGCTGTATGCCGAACGCGAAGGGGCCTTCGCCGCCACCAGCCAAGGCGCGACCTTCGGCGGCCAGGGCGGCGCCGGCAACGTTGCCAACGGCTTGTTCGGCCAGGTGGTGGTGGTGCCCAAAGGCGGGCGCACCTTCCGCAACACCCTGACCGAAGAAGAAATGCGCCTGGCCACCACCGGCCGTACCCCTACAGGCCAACCTGTCATCGATTACCAGGCCCGTTACCCGCAGGCCGAGCCCTGGATCACTGAAGGCAAGGCCGGCAAGCCGATCATCGCCATGGTCGATGGCAACGAGATTCTCAACAGCGAGACCGATGCCATCGTCATGGGCCCCAACCCAGACGGCAGCTTCCCCCGTTCGACCTACCCACTGGAGAGCGTCAACAAGCGCAACCCGGCGCTGCCCAACCGGCTGGATGCGTTCCGTGATTTCGCCTCGCAGTTCGCCGACGAAGTGGCCGGCACCCAGGCCTTCCCCGGCTACTGGGCCGACCCGATCATGGGCCACGTGCTGGAGCCGACCCGCGATTCGTTCATGATCAACTACGGCTCGGGCGGCATGGGCGCTGAGGTTGTGGCCAACCGCCTGGGCGTGGGCCCGATGCATGACTGCCTGTCGTGCGCCTACGAGGAGTTCTTCCTCAGCGCCCACACCGTGGGCGATATCGGCACGCTGGTGGACGTGCCGGCCAACGTCGGCCTGGAGAACATCCGCCCCGGCGAAACCCCACCGGCCAATGCCGTGGGCGTCAAGGCCAGCATGGCCCTGTACCCGTCGGAGCCGGCCAACGTCCACCACAGCTACATTGGCGACTTCACCAAGTTCCGTAATACGCACAATGGCCATGAACAGCACATTTTCCACTTGCACGGCCACCAGTGGCTGTTCAACCCCAACGATGACAACTCCGATTATGTGGACGCCCAAGGCATCGGCCCGGGCATCGGGTACACCTACGAGATCGCCAACGGCGGCTCTGGCAACCGTAACCGCGTAGCGGGCGATGCCATCTACCACTGCCATTTCTACCCGCACTTCGCCCAAGGCATGTGGGCTATGTGGCGGGTGCACGACGTGTTCGAGGAAGGTACCCGGCTGGAGGTCAGTGGCCAGGATGCAAACGGCTTCCACAGCACGCCGTTTGCCCTGCGCAGTGGCAAGCCAGCCGTCGGCGCACGGGCATTGCCGGACGGTGAAATCATTGCCGGTACGCCGATCCCCGCCATCGTCCCGCTGCCGGGCAAAGCCATGGCGCCGATGCCGGGCAGGGTGGTCGTGGTGCCTAAGCTTGCAGAGCAGTGGGTGGCCGCAAATGAGCAGGACGATGATGAAGAGGAAGAAGAGGGCGACGATGACCATGGCCACGGGGCAGCTGGGCCCAAGGCTGTCGGCTCCTTGGCCCTGGTCGACCGTAGCGAAACCAACCGCAACGCCGACGGCACCTTGAAAAACCCAGGCTACCCGTTCTGGATCGGTGGCATGGAAAGCAGCGTCGGCCAGCGCCCACCGACCCCGCCGCTGGACATGCTCGACCCTGCGCTTGCCCAGCAACTGAAAAACAGCGGCAATGCCCTGTGGGCCAACCTGGACCCCAACCAGGTCGATGGCTGGGATGGTGGCCTGGGCCGGCACGCGCTGGACGGCATCTCGGCAGGTGGCGAAGCATTGACCACCACCACCAAGCTGGATTTCTCCAAGGTGGTGCACAAAGCCAAGCCGATCTACCTGCCGGAAGAGGGCACCGAAGTCGAACAGGCGGCCATGAAGTTTCACGCCAAGGCTGAGCACCCCAGCTATGCGCTGATGCCGGGCAGCCAGCCGGTGGCGCGCAACTTCCGCACCAATGGCGCCTTGCCGACGGCTGGGGCACCGTTCTTTGAACCGTGCATGGACGACCGCGGCAAGCGCCTTACCCAGACCTCGGGCATAGGCGAGTTCGCCAGCGGTGAAAGCCTGACCGGCATGAGCTTCCGGGGTGCGTCTGCCTTCACCGCCGACCGCCCACGCATCTACAAAGGCGCCAACATTCAGTTCGATGCGGTCTACAACAAAGTGGGCTACCACTTCCCGCAGGCGCGCATCATTGCCCTCTGGGAAGACGCCTGGCCAGTGATCACCAAACAGCGCCCACCCGAGCCGCTGGTGATGCGCATGAACACCTTCGATTGCACCATGTACCAGCACACCAACCTGATCCCGTCCATTTATGAGATGGACGACTACCAGGTGCGCACCCCAACCGACGTGATTGGCCAGCACATCCACCTGCCCAAGTGGGACCTCACCGCGGCCGACGGTTCGGCCAACGGCTGGAACTACGAGGACGGCATTCTTTCGCCCGGCAGCGTGGTCGAGCGCGTGCATGCCATTCGCGCCTACAACGGTTGCACCGAAGGCGATAGCCGAGACGGCACCGCCGCCTGCCCAAGCGCCAAGCAGCACCCGTACTTCGGGCGCTTTGGCCGGGCCGACTGGCTGGGCGCGCGTACCGCCATGCAGCGTTGGTTCGCCGACCCTGTGGTCAACGTGCACAACGTCGACCGCGGCCTGGGCACCATCTTCACCCACGACCACCTTGGCCCATCGACCCACCAGCAACTGGGCCTGTACGCCACGGTACTGGCCGAACCTGCCGGCTCCACCTGGTACCACGCCGAAACCGGCGAGCAGCTGTACAACCCGGCTGCGCGCCAGGACGGTGGGCCAACCTCGTGGCAAGCAGTGATCAAGACCGGTGACCACGATGGCGACGGCAAAAACGACAGCTACCGTGAGTTCTTCCTCGAGTACAGCGACTTCCAGCATGCCTATGAAGCCGGCGTGTACGTGGGCGCAGGGCCGGACGGTATTCCCAATGGCCAGTCGTACCCGGCCACGGCCGACAGCTTCCGCTACGCCATCAACCCACCGGTACGGCAGAAAGCCTCGTCGCTGCTCGAATCGGTGGTCGAGTCGCGCGGTGGCCTGAGCCCTGGCTGCCCAAGCCGGCCGTGCCCACAAGCCATTTCGGTGGATGACCCAGGCATGTTCGTCGTCAACTACCGTAACGAACCGCTGGCCCTGCGCGTGTTCGACCCCAACAAAGTGGCCCCGGACGGCAAGCGCGGCATGCAGGCCGACGGCCTGGGCGGTGACCTGAGCTATGCCTTGCAGAGCCGCACCGACCGTGCCATCCCAGCGATGAACATGGCGCCCTCGGCGATCACTTCGGCGGTCGGCCCAACCGGTGGCACCACGGTGTTCCCGCCGCACATCAACACCGCCGGTAGCGAGCCCGGTGACCCGTTCACGCCGCTGCTGCGCACCTACTCGGGTGACAACGTGCGCTTGCGCATGCATGCCGGTGGCCATGAAGAGGAGCACAACGTCACGCTGCACGGCGTCAAGTGGCTGCAGAATGGCTCGGGCTTCGGCAGCAGCTCCAACTCGGGGTGGAAGGCATCGCAGATGATCGGCATCTCCGAGCAGCTGGGCTTCATGGCGCCGGTGTCGATGATTTCCAGCTCTGCGGCCACCAATGGCGACTACTTGTACTCGCTGGACGCGGCACTGGAAGGCTACTGGAACGGCATCTGGGGCATCATGCGCAACTACACCACCTTGCGCCCGGACCTGTTCCCGCTGTCGAACAACCCGCAGCCGGTGGCCATGCGCAACACCGTTAACTTTGACGGCATCTGCCCAAAAACCACCACCAACGCCAATGGCATTGGTACCCGCGCCACGGTCAAGCGCAGCTACGAGATCGTTGCCGCACTGGCCAACGACATTCTTGAGAACCGCCACGGGGTCAGCATCACCGACCCGGCCGGCGTCGGCCAGCATGTCGGTGGGCCGCTCAAGCCTGGCGGTGGCACGCTGGTGTTCAACAGCCGCAAGACCAGCATCCCGCAGGTGAGCGTGGTGGATGAGGAGGACGGCACCACCTTCACCGTTGGCGGCCACAGCGCACCGCTGCACGACCCGACCGCGGTGCTGTATGTGCGCAAGGCAGACTTGGACGCGACCACCGGCAAGCTCAAACCCGGCGTGCCGGTAGAGCCCCTGGTGCTGCGCGCCAACGCCGGCGACTGCATCAGCATCACCCTGGAAAACCGCCTGCCGCTGGTGATGCCCGACCTGCCAAGCACGGCCGTGATGCAGAACGTGGTCAAGCGTGACCGTAACGGCAGCGAAGGCTCCACGGCGTTCAACAACAACCTGATGCGGCCATCCAGCCATGTTGGCCTGCACGCGCAGTTGCTGGCCTACGACATCACCAAGTCCGATGGTGCCAACGTCGGCCTCAACCCGGTGCAGACCGTGCCGCCGCGTGCCGGCACCAGCGGTGCCTACCCGAGCAAGGTGTACCAGTACTACGCCGGGCACCTGGAGCGTGAAGGCAAGCCGGTGCTGCAACTGGGCCGCACGGTGGACAACATCAACACCACGGCGATCGAATTCGGCGGCCTGAACCTGACCCCGTCCGACTTCATCAAGCAACCGCAAAAAGGCCTGGTGGGCGCCATGAGCATCCTGCCGCAAGCCGCCACCTTCACCGAGGACACCGCCAGCCGTGCCCAGGCCACGGTAAAAGTCAGCGGGCAGCCGGACTACCGCGACTTCGTCACGGTGTGGCAGCGCTCGATGAACATGCGCTGGGCAGACGGCCGCCCCGTGGAAGGTATCGCTACTGAAGGCAATGGCGTGCCGGGCGATCCGAAGGACAACGGCAACATGGCCATGAACTACAAAACCGAACCGCTGTGGTTGCGCTTCGGCATGGCGCCGGACGCACCGTTCGGCCATGCCGACGGCAATGGCTTCGCCGATGTGCCAAACGCCCACATGGCCTACAGCAACGCCCTGGTCGGAGGCGACCCGCAGACGCCCGTGCTCTGGGCCAAGCCCGGCCAGCCGGCACGCAGCCATGTGCTGATGCCCAGCGGTGGCAGCCGTGGCATCACTTACCAGCTGGACGGGCACCTGTGGCCACTGCACGCCTACCAGGCCGAGAAGAACGACGCCGATGGTTACCCGATGAACCTGCCAGGCATCGGCTCGGTGCGCTTCGGTTTCAACCCGATGTCGATCTACATTGGTGCCCAGGAAAGCGTACTGCCAGCGGCGCACTTCAGCTTCATGCTGCCCAGCGCGGGTGGTGCCAATGCGGTGCCGGGGGACTACCTGTTCCGCGACTATGCCGCCTACGGCAACCTCTCGGGGCTGTGGGGGATTTTGCGGGTCAGCAACGAAGCGCCGCCCGCAACGGCTGCGCCACAATAACGACACGGGAGTGCGAGCATGAACAAGAAGACTCGCCCTGCTTACTTGGGGGTACTGCTGGGAGTGGCACTGATCGGCCTGGGCGTAGCGTATGAGCAGCTCTGGTGCGACCCACGCGAACTGCTGCAGGAGCCTGCCGACCCGCAGGCCCTGCACCGGCTCAGCCGGGACGGGGTGACCGTGGAGTTCGAGGCGCGGCCGCTGGCCGGGGGCGAGCTGCGCGAAGGCGCCTTCGCCAACGTGCGCTTCAAGGTCAGCGACCAGGCCAGCGGCCAGCCGCTGTCGGGCATGGCGCCGGGGGCCTGGATCGACCCGGCCCAGTCGGCACCGGTCGGTGACCGCGACCAAAGCTGCAAGGCCCGCGTGGCGCTGTTTCTCAAAAGCAGTATTGGTGCCCGGCCATTGCTCGACCTCAACAGCTACTTCCTGTTGATGCTGAACAAGGACGCCAGCCTGACGGTGATCGACCCGACGGTTTCGGTGGGGGGCGTCACCAGCACCATGGCCCGTATCGAACTGCCAGGCAGGCCCATGGATTGGGCGGCCACCGGCGACGACAAGCAGGTGTTCGTGTCGATCCCGGAGCGCGGCAAGGTGTCGGTGATCGATACCGAGACCTTCACCCGCGTGGCCGACCTGGATGCCGGCGACCAACCGACGCGGGTGGCGCTGCAACCGGACCAGCATCGGCTGTGGGTGGGCAACAACAGCAGCGACCCGGCCAAGGGCGGGGTAACGGTGATCGACGTGCCCGGGCGCAGCACCCTCAAGTCCTTCGCCACCGGCTCCGGGCACCACGAGATCGCCTTCAGCAGCGACTCGCGCTACGCCTTTGTCAGCAACCGCGACAGCGGCACCCTGAGCATCATCGACATCCCTGAAATGCGCCTGGCCAAGACCCTGGTGGTGGGGCCGCACCCGCTGTCGGTGAGCTACTCGGCGCTGTCCCAGGCGGTCTATGTGGTCGATGGCCAGGAAGGCACGGTGCGGGTCATCGACGCCCGCAGCCATCAACCGCGCCACACCGTCACGGCGGAACAGGGCCTGGGCCCGATGCGTTTTAGCAGCGACGGGCGCTACGGCATCGTGCTCAACACCCTGGAGAACCAAGCCTTGGTGATCGATGCCAGTACCGACACGCTCATCCACCGCATCCCGGTGTCGGCCGAACCCTACCAACTGACCTTCACCAAGGGCTATGCCTACGTCCGCGGCCTGGCCTCGCCCAAGGTCAGCATGATCAACCTGAGCAGCCTTGGGGAAGGGCGTTCGCCGATCGTCCAGGGCTTCGACGCCGGCCCTGCAGCGCCGCGCCAAGCCGGTGATCTGCCGCTGGCACAAGGGTTATCGGTGTCGCGTGACGACAACTCGGTGTTCGTGGTCAACCCGGTAGACAACACCACCTACTTCTACGCCGAGGGCATGAACGCGCCGATGTCGGGCTACAACAACCGCGGCCACCAGGCCCGCGCGGCCATCGTCGTCGACCGCAGCCTGCGCGAGGTGGCCCCAGGGGTGTACGGCTCGACGGTGAAGCTGCCGGCGGCCGGCAAGTTCGACGTGGCCTTCCTGCTCAACCAGCCGCAAATCATCCACTGCTTCAGCACCGATGTGGGCGAGGCGCCGAATGCCCGCAAGCACAAAGGCGCGCATGCCGAGTTCCTTGGCCTAGAGCAGCCTTTGCCGCAGCACAGCGCCTTCACCGCACGGGTGCGCATCGTCGGCGACGACGGTGAACCGCGCCTGGGCCTGAATGACCTGAGCCTGCGCTACTTCCTGGCGCCGTCGTCGATGCCGCGCAACCTGCGCCTCGAAGAAGTGGGCGAGGGCGTCTACCAAGCGGCCTTGACCCTGCCCGAAGCCGGCGCCTGGTACCTGCATGTGCAGTCACCGTCGCTGGGCCGCAAGTTTGCCGAAGAGAATTACACCAGCCTGCGCGTCCTGCCGGCCTCGGCCTCCACGGCGTCCCAAGGGGACGCTTCCCAGATGCAAACCAGGAGTGTGCGATGAACGCCAAGCATGCTTTTACACGGCTGGGCCTGAGCCTGGCGCTGCCCCTGTTGTTGTCCAGCAACCTGGCCCTGGCCCATGCCGGGCATGACCACAGCGGCCATGCCGAGCAACCGCCCGCCGCGCGACAGGAGAAAGCCAGTGTGCGCTTTGCCGATGTCTCGCTGCTGGACCAGGACGGGATGCCTGTGCGCCTGGAGAAGGACCTGGTCGGCGATCACCTGGTGGTGATGGGCTTCATCTACACCAGTTGCACCACGGTGTGCCCGGTGGTGTCGTCGATCATGGGCAAGGTTCAGCAGCAGTTGGGCGGCCGTGTGGGCGAGGAAATCCACCTGGTGTCGATCAGCGTCGACCCCCAGCGCGACGATTCCAAGCGCTTGCAGAGCTACGCCAAGGCCTTCCAGAAAGGGCCGGGTTGGAGCTGGCTGACCGGTACGTCGTACGCCATCACCGAAACCCTCAAAGGCCTGGGCAGCTTCAGTGCCGACCTCAGCCAGCACCCGCCGCTGATTCTGGTGGGCGATGGCCGCAGCGGCCACTGGACCCGCTACTACGGCTTCACCGACCCGGCGGTACTGGTCGCGGAAATCAACCGCCTCAGCGCACGCCGGGTGCATGCCAAGAGCACGGCCATCGCCGAACACCATGCCGACCACACCGGCGACCATAACGAGGTGCAACCATGAGCCATCTGATCTCACGCCGCGCCGGTATGCGCGGTCTCGACTGGCTGGTACTGGGCGGTTGCCTGTGGATTCTTGCCTCGGTCGCATTGGCCCACGAAGGCCATGCCCAGCAGGCGCCCGAGCCACAGGCAGCGCCCCAGGCGATGACCAGCGGCGGCGGCACCCGCGATGCCCAGACCTGGTTCACCGACACCGTGCTCAAGGACCAGAATGGCCGCGACCTGCGCTTCTACAGCGATGTGCTCAAGGACAAGGTGGTGATGCTTAACGTCATCTTCACTCACTGCACCGACGCCTGCCCGTTGATCACCCGCAAGCTGCGGGAGGTACGCGAGGCCATGGGGCCGGCGCTGGCCGGGCAGGTGACGTTCGTCTCGATCAGCAGCGACCCGCTCAACGACACCCCGGCGGCGCTCAAGGCCTTTGCCGAGAAGCAGGGCGTGGTCGGCCCCAACTGGCTGTTCCTGACTGGCGACAAGGCCAGTGTCGACCTGGTACTGGGCCGCATCGGCCAGTTCCTGCCCAGCCCCGAACAGCATTCCACGCAGCTGATTGCCGGTGACGTGGCAGGCAAGCGCTGGAGCAAGATCCGCCCCGATGCGCCCCCAATGGCGATCGCGCAGCGCATGCAGCTGCTGGCCCAACCGCTGGCGGGGCGGTGACATCATGAACCTTGCGCTGGCCAATGCCGTTGTAGGAGCGGCCTTGCGTCGCGAAAGGGCTGCGCAGCGGCCCCAGATTTCGGTGTCGATGCAGAGACTGCTGGGGCTGCTGCGCAGCCCTTTCGCGACGCAAGGCCGCTCCTACAAAAGCCTGGTATGCGTGCTAGGGCTCACTCTGTGCGGCTCCACCTTCGCCCTCGACCTCACCGAGCACGAACAAGCGGGCAAACGCCTGTACCGCGAAGGCCAGTCGAGCAGCGACGCACAATTACTGGCACGCGTCGGCTCCAGCGACATGAGCGTCCCTGCCAGCGTCTTACCCTGTGCAAGCTGCCACGGCGCCGACGGCCGCGGCCGCGCCGAAGGCGGTGTTCGCCCGCCGAGCCTCGACTGGCAACGCCTGGCACTGGGCCAGGGCGAGCGGCAGACCAATGGCCGCAGTTACCCGCGTTACACCGACGCCAGCCTGGCCAGGGCGATCCAGCAGGGGGTGGACCCTGCCGGCAATCGCCTGGACGCCGCCATGCCGCGTTTCGATTTGACCCTGGCCGACCAGCGCAACCTCACCGCCTACCTCAAACGCCTGGCCGATGAGCGCGACCCGGGCGTGGAGGAGGGCGTGCTGCGCCTGGGCACCTTGCTGCCGGGCTCCGGGCCGCTGGCCGAAGCAGGGCACGTGGTGCGCGCAGTACTCGAAGACGGCCTGGCGCAACTCAACCAGCAAGGCGGTGTGCACGGGCGGCGCCTGGAACTGGTGGTGCTCGACCCAGGCAGCGACGCCGACAGCGCCGAGCAGGCCCTTCGCCAACTGCTGGACAAGGAGCAGGTGTTCAGCCTGATTACCCCCCTGGCACCCATGCTCGACCAGCGCCTGACCGCGGTGTTGGCGCAGCAGAACGTGCCGCTGATCGGCAGCACCCCGCGCAGTGGCGGCAGTGCGCAGATCTTCGACCCGCTGCCGGGCTTGCCTGCGCAACTGCTGAGCCTGGCCGGCCACGCCCGTGACGCCTTGGGCCTCGCCCCAGATGGCTTGCGTGTGGTGTATGCCGGTGACGAGCAAGCGCCGCTGGCCGAGCTGGTGCGTGAACAGCTTGTGCAGCAAGGCTGGGCCCCCGGCGCCCTGCAGCCCTTCGATGGCCAGGCGGTGGACGGCCAGGGCATCGTCTTCGTTGGCCGCGCCCAGGCCTTTGCCGAGTTGGCTGCCGCGTTGCAGGCGGCAGGCCGCCAGCCATACCTGTTTGCAGCGTCCAGCCAGGTGGTCGGGGCCGTGGCGAACTTGCCTGCGCAGTGGTCGCAGCGCGTCTACCTTGCCTACCCATTCGTGCCCGAAGACTGGACCGAGCAGGGCCTGGCGACCCTCGCCGGCCTGCAACAACGCCAGGGCCTGGACCCGCGTCAGGCGTCCTTGCAGGTCAACACCCTGTGCGCCTTGCGCTTGCTGACAGAGGCCCTTAAACAGATCGGCCGAGATGCCAGCCGCGAGCAACTGATCACGGCCCTGGAGGGCCTGCACGACGTCACTACCGGCCTCACGCCAGCCCTGGGCTTCGGCCCCGGTCGCCGGCAGGGCATGGCCGGTGCCCACGTGGTGGCGGTGGCCTTGCCCGGGCCGCGCTTCACCTCGGTCACCCCGTACCGGCCAGTGCCGGACACCCCTTGAGCGGAGGTTGCCATGCGTACCCTGTTGCTGTGCCTGTTGCTGCTGGTCGCCAAGGCGAGTTGGGCCGATGTGCCGGCCGCGCGGGTAAACGGTGTGGAGATTGATGTGATGCGCCTTGAGCGCTACTTCACGGAGTACCTCGAAGCCCAGGGCCGCGCGGTGGCCAGCATCCGCAACCCGACCCTGTACAAGCGCCTGCGCGACCAGGCCTTGGACGAGCTGATCGACAAGGAGCTGCTGTGGCAGGAGGCCCAACGCCAGGGCATCGGCATCAGTGATGAACAGGTGTCTGCCCAGGTTGGTGACGTGGAGGCGGCGTTTGGCAGCCCGACAGTGTTTGAACGGCGTCTGGCGCAGGCAGGCTTCGATAGGGCAGAGTACGCTGATTACACCCGCCGCGAGCTGGCTGCCCAGCGGGTGTATGCCCAGCTCAGCGCGGTCGACGCGCCCAGCCAGGCCGAGGTGGAGGCCTTCTACATGGCCAATCGACAAAGACTGCAAGGAGCGCAGAACCAAAGTGATAACCCTTCTGTCATACGTGAACAGGGCCTGGTCTTGGCCAGGGCCTCGCTCATCGGGCAATTGCAGGCGCAAGCGCGGCAAGCTGTGCGCCAACGTTTGCGCGAATCCGCTAAAGTGGAAATCGCCGACTGAAGGCCCCGATGGCGTTTCCCCAAAGCTGGGGAATAACGACTTGGCAAAGTGCCATCAGGTCCCCCGGATGTGGGGAACCGGGCGAGCTCGCTTGCTCGCTGCGCCTGGGGTGTTATCGGGCACCCTTGCCAGATCAACGACTTACAGTGGTGCAGCATGACTATTCACGCCTGGCACGAAGCCTGCTCAAGCCTTACCAAGGCCGCACTTCGCAGACCGGGAAACCGGGCAGTATTTGGGAGTCGACCTTGGTGAACAGAGTATTGGTAGTCGATGACGAACAGACTCTTGCGCAGAACCTGCAGGCGTATTTGCAGGCGCAAGGCCTGGAAGTTCATGTTGCCCACGACGGTGCCAGTGGTATCGAGCAGGCTGAACGCCTGGCACCGCAAGTGATCGTGCTGGATTACCGCTTGCCCGATATGGAGGGTTTTCAGGTACTGGAGACCGTGCGCAAGAACAGGCAGTGCCACTTCGTGCTGATCACCGCCCACCCGACCGCCGAGGTCCGTGAGCGAGCCGCCGAACTTGGCGTGACCCATGTCCTGTTCAAACCGTTCCCGTTAGCGGAACTGGCGCGCGCGATCCTCGACCTGATGGGCATCGAGCGCCGGCGCAGGGCCACGGACAACCCGGCAGAAGGGTTCGTCGAACGACGCCAGACCAGGAACGAATCGTTCCCCCTGCAGTTGTACGATGGTAGCTGGGTACTGGCTGACCGCCGCCGTAATGGCGCCAAGCCCCCAGGTCCGGATGACGAACAACTGCTCACAGGGGAATAGCGGCGCCCGCTGCCCTGGCTGAGCCAGCCTGCGACGCGCCCCCTGAGCGGAGTCGCAGGCCATGCCCGAAGTACTCGAGATTGTCGGTTTTACACGCGAGCTGCTGGCCCAGGCCCGTCTGCAAGCCAGTGACGAACGCCTGCTCAATTGCCTGGAGCGCCTGGCCAACGACACCCCGGACACCTTCACCCGCCGCCTCGGCATCACCCTGCATTACCCCGTGCTGCACAGCCAGGCGCTGCTGGCCAGCACCCCCCGCTTCGACAAGGTCAGCCTGGCCCAGTGCCTGAAACGCGAGTTCGTGCTGATCGAGCAGGGCGGCGAACTGCTGGGTGTGTTCGCCGACCCCTTCGACCCTGCGCGCCTGGCCTGGATCGACGATGTGCTGCAAGGCGCGCCGCTGTACCTGGCGCACGCCGCCGAGCTGGCGACGTTTCTGGCCCGCCATGAAGAAAGCTTCCACGCGGTCGATGCGCTTGACCACGACAGTGAAGCCAGCAGCGAAAGCGACCCGCTGCAACGCCTGTCGCTGACCAGCATCAGCGAAGACCAGAGTCGCGTGGTCAAGCTGGTCAACTCGACCCTCTACGACGCCCTCAAACTGCACGCCAGCGACATTCACCTGGGCATGACCGGCCAGGGCCTGACCATCAAGTACCGTATCGACGGTGTGCTCAACGGCGCCGGCAAGGCCAGCGGCAGCGCCTTCGCCGACCAGGTGATCTCGCGCATCAAGGTCATGGCCGAGCTCGACATCGGCGAGAAGCGCGTGCCCCAGGACGGCCGTTTCAAGGTCGCCGTGGGTGAGCGGCAGATCGACTTCCGGGTCTCGATCATGCCCAGCATCTTTGGCGAAGACGCCGTGCTGCGGGTGCTCGACAAACAGGACCTGTCCGACAAGGTGAGCGGCGTGCAGTTGCAGGCCCTGGGCTTTGCCGACGAAACCCTGCGTGCCTTGCGCCGGCTGGCCGCCGAACCCTATGGCATGATCCTGGTCACCGGCCCCACCGGCAGCGGCAAGACCACCACCCTGTACGCCATGATCAGCGAGATCAACCACGGCGTTGACAAGATCATCACTATCGAAGACCCGGTCGAATATCAACTGCCCGGCGTGTTGCAGATCCCAGTCAACGAGAAGAAGGGCCTGAC
>NZ_JAPFCE010000058.1:0-33950 GCF_026240895.1 Pseudomonas sp. DCB_AW | reverse complement strand
GCTCCCACAGGTACTGCGCAGCTATTGAAGATTGCGCAAATCCTGTGGGAGCGGGTTTACCCGCGAAGAGGCCGGAGCAAGCTATCGGTCAGCGACCAACCACCTTGGGCTTGTAGGCACAATACCCCGGCCGCGGCCCGACCTTGGGGTGGTTGCGGCAGGTGTCCGGGCGCTTGTCATAAATGGTGCACAGCCGGCTCTTACGATCCAGGTACATGCAGTCATCGTTGCTCATCCGGGTCAGGGTGAAAATGCCTGACTTCTGGTTGAAGCGTTCGATGATGCCTTCCTTCTGCAGGCGTTTGGCCACGTTTTTGGGCGGTTCGTCTTTTTCGAACTCGTCTACCACGCCAATGCGGATCAGATCCTTGATCTTCACCTCCACCGGCAGGGTGCAACAGGTCGAGTGGCAGCCACCGCACATGTGGCTGGCATAGCGCTGCCAAGTCTCCAGGCGGTCGACTTCGGCGGCGGCGATCAGGGTCGTTTTCATCGTTATGGGGGTGAATCACGGGCTTGGGGCGCGCGATGATACCGGAGTTGTTCAATTTGTGAACAACCTTTTGCCCGATTCACGGTGTTGATTCAGTGTTCAGGCATGAAAACTGCGAACAGGAACGGTAAGTCCCTGTCGAAGGGTCTAGTCTCTTCACTCTCCCTCCGTATTCGTCAACTTGCCCGAGGATGCCGCATGTCCCAGGAACCCAAAGCACGTGACGCCGAGGTGGCCGATTTTCGCGCCGCTGTACTGGATAAGCTGACCTACGCGGTCGGCAAGGACCCCGAGCATGCCTTCGACCATGACTGGTTCGAAGCCATTGCCCTGGCCGCGCGTGATCACATGGTCGATCACTGGATGGACCACACCCGTCAGGCCTACCGGCGCAGTCAAAAGCGGGTGTATTACCTTTCTCTGGAATTTCTCATCGGGCGGCTGCTGTACGACAGCCTGAGCAACCTCGGCTTGCTGGACATCGCCCGTGAAGCCCTCGATGGCCTGGACGTCGACCTGGAGCGTATCCGCCTGCTCGAGCCGGATGCGGCGCTGGGCAACGGTGGCCTGGGGCGGCTCGCCGCTTGTTTCATGGAAAGCATGTCGACCCTGGGTATCGCCGCCCACGGCTACGGCATCCGCTACGAGCACGGCCTGTTTCGCCAGGCGGTGGTCGATGGCTGGCAGCAGGAGCAGACCGAAAACTGGCTGGACTTTGGCAACCCCTGGGAGTTCGAGCGCGCCGAGGTGATCTACCCGATCAGTTTCGGCGGCAGCGTCGAAACGGTGCAAGACACCCACGGCCAGCAACGGCAAGTGTGGTGGCCTGGCGAGACGGTGCGCGCGGTGGCTTATGACACGCCGGTGGTCGGCTGGCGTGGCGCCAGCGTCAACACCTTGCGCCTGTGGCGTGCCCGGGCGCTGGAAGAGCTGCACCTGGAGCGCTTCAACGCCGGTGACCACCTGGGCGCGGTCGCCGAAGTGGCCCGTGCCGAGAGCATCTCACGCGTTCTCTACCCGGCCGACAGTACCGAAGCTGGCCAGGAGCTGCGCCTGCGCCAGGAATACTTCTTCGTTTCGGCCTCGCTGCAGGACCTGCTGCGGCGACACCTGAACATGCACAAAGACTTGCTCAACCTGCCCGATGCGGCGGCCATCCAGCTCAACGACACGCACCCGTCGATTGCCGTGGCCGAGTTGATGCGCCTGCTGGTCGACCAGCATGAAATCCCGTGGGAAAAGGCCTGGGAGCTGACCGTCGGCACCCTGGCCTACACCAACCACACCCTGCTGCCCGAGGCATTGGAAACCTGGCCGGTGGCGCTGATGGAGCGCATGCTGCCGCGGCACATGCAGATCATCTACTTGATCAACGCCTACCATATCGACGCCCTGCGCGCGAAAGGCCTGCACGACTTCGACGTGCTGCGGGCGGTGTCGTTGATCGAGGAAGAAAACGGCCGCCGGGTACGCATGGGCAACCTGGCGTTTCTGGGGTCGCACAGCGTCAACGGCGTGTCGGCACTGCACAGCAAGTTGATGAAGAGCACGGTGTTCGCCGAGCTGCACAAGCTCTACCCGCAGCGGATCAACAACAAGACCAACGGCATCACGTTCCGGCGTTGGCTGTACCAGTCCAACCCGCAGTTGACCGAAATGCTGGTCGAGGCGCTGGGCCCGGAGCTCAAGGACGACCCGGAAGGCTTACTCGCCAACCTGGTGCCGTTTGCCGACAAGAGCAGCTTCCGCAAGCAGTTCGCCGCCCAGCGCCTGCATAGCAAGCGCGCCCTGGCCAGCATCATCCAGGACCGTATCGGCGTCACGGTCAACCCGGAGGCGTTGTTCGATGTGCAGGTCAAGCGCATCCACGAATACAAGCGCCAACTGCTCAACCTGCTGCACACCGTGGCCTTGTACCAGGCCATACGCAACGACCCGGGCACCAACTGGGTGCCGAGGGTGAAGATTTTCGCCGGCAAGGCTGCGGCCAGCTATCACCAGGCCAAGCTGATCATCAAGCTGGCCAACGACATCGCCCGGGTGGTGAACAACGACCCGACCGTGCGCGGCCTGCTCAAGGTGGTGTTCCTGCCCAACTACAACGTCAGCCTGGCCGAAAGCATCATCCCGGCGGCGGACCTGTCCGAGCAGATTTCTACCGCCGGCTATGAAGCATCGGGTACCAGCAACATGAAGTTCGGCCTCAATGGCGCGCTGACCATCGGCACACTGGACGGTGCCAACGTCGAGATGTGCGAGCACGTGGGGGCCGACAACATGTTCATCTTTGGCCTGACGGCGCAGCAGGTCGAGGCGCGGCGGCGAGCGGGAGACTTTGGCGCCAGTGTGGCGATTGCCGAGTCGAGCCGCTTGAACGACGTGCTTCAATCGATTCGCAGCGGGGTGTTCTCGCCTGATGATCCCTCGCGCTATACCGGGTTGATCGATGGGCTGGTGGCGTATGACCGCTTCCTGGTGTGCGCCGATTTCGATGCCTACTGGGATGCTCAGCGGCGGGTCGAGGAGCTGTGGCATACGCCGCAGGAATGGTGGCGGATGGCGGTGCTGAACACGGCAAAGATGGGCTGGTTCTCGTCGGACCGGACCATCCGGGAGTATGCGGGCGAGATCTGGAAGGCACTGGATTGAGCATTGGGGCCGCGGTGCGGCCCATTCGCGGGCAAGCCCGCTCCCACAGGATCTGCGTTGCCTTGAAGGCTGCGCAAAACCTGTGGGAGCGGGCTTGCCCGCGAATGGGGTGCACACCAGCCCCAGTCGACAGCCGGCCTGGCAAAGGCTGAACTACCGACCTATTGTGCCGTCAGACAGCCCAGGCGAGTCTCATCACTCGCTAGCATCGCACTCTCCCTGTAAACTGCGGGGGTTTTTCTCCCCCTTTCCATTTCGGAGCCATACATGTCCCGCGTTACCCTGAGTCGCTATCTGATTGAGCAGACCCGCAGCAACAATACCCCTGCCGATCTGCGCTTCCTGATCGAAGTGGTGGCGCGCGCGTGCAAAGAGATCAGCCACCACGTGTCCAAAGGCGCCCTGGGCGGCGTACTGGGCAGCATGGGCACCGAAAACGTGCAAGGCGAAGTACAGAAGAAGCTGGACGTTATCTCCAACGACATCCTGCTGGAGGCCAACGAGTGGGGCGGCCACCTGGCCGGTATGGCGTCCGAAGAAATGGACAACGCCTACCAGATCCCGGGCAAATACCCGAAAGGCGCCTACCTGCTGGTCTTCGACCCGCTGGACGGCTCGTCGAACATCGACGTCAACGTCTCGGTCGGCACCATCTTCTCGGTACTGCGTTGCCCTAACCAGTACCTGAGCCAGAACGAAAGCCTCAACGAAGAAGCGTTCCTGCAGCCAGGCACCGAGCAGGTTGCTGCCGGTTATGCCATCTACGGCCCGCAGACCATGCTGATCCTGACCCTGGGCAATGGCGTCAAAGGCTTTACCCTGGACCGCGAACTGGGCAGCTTCGTCCTGACCCACGAAAATATCCAGGTACCGGCCACCACCGCCGAATTCGCCATCAACATGTCCAACCAGCGCCACTGGGAAGCCCCGGTACAGCGTTACGTGGACGAACTGCTGGCCGGTGAAACCGGTCCGCTGAAAAAGAACTACAACATGCGTTGGATCGCCTCGATGGTCGCCGACGTGCACCGCATCCTGACCCGTGGCGGCCTGTTCATGTACCCGCGTGACGCTCGCGACCCGAGCAAGCCGGGCAAGCTGCGCCTGATGTACGAAGCCAACCCGATGTCGTTCATCATCGAGCAGGCTGGCGGCGCATCCACCAATGGTTACGATCGTATCCTCGACATCAAGCCAGAGAGCCTGCACCAGCGCGTGTCGGTCATCCTCGGCTCGAAGGAAGAGGTCGAGCGCGTCACCGCGTATCACAAGGAGTAAGTCATGCTCGCACCTTGGCAGCCGTTGCTGGAGTGGTGGTTCGGTTGGGGCACCAGTCCCCAGGCCGTGGCTGACGAGAAGAGCACGCTGTGGTTCGGCAAGCATCACGATGCCGAGGCCCAGGCGCTGTTTGGCGACTTGGTCGAACACGCCCTGGCGGGCGGGCTCGAAGAGTGGCAACAGAGCCCGCAAGGCTGGCTCGGCCTGCTGATCCTGCTGGACCAGCTGCCTCGCATGATTTACCGCGACACGCCGCGCGCCTTCGAGGGCGACCGGCGTGCGCAGGTGGTGGCCATGCAGGGCCTGCAAAAAGCCTGGGATTACCAGTTGCTGCCGATCCAGCGGGTGTTCGTGCTGCTGGTGCTGGAGCATGCCGAGGTGCTGGACTGGCAAAACCTGTGCGTCGAACGTTACCAGATGCTGCTGGACGAGCAACCTGAGGCCAATCGCCGGTTGTTCGAGGGGTTCCTCGACTACGCCGAGCAGCACCAGCGGGTGATTGCCCGGTTCGGGCGCTTCCCACATCGCAACCTGATGCTGGAGCGGCCGAGCACCAGCGAAGAGATGGACTTTTTGCTGGAGCCTGGCTCCAGGTTCTGATTGCCACTGGGCCTGCTGCGCAGGCCTGTCGTGACACAAAAACCGCGCGTGCATCTGCAGGCGCGGTTTTTTTGTGCCTGCCATTGGCCAGCCGACCAATGGTGTAGGTGAAAAGGGGGGAGGGCAGGGAACCAGGGAGGGATTTTCCCGTCGAAGGTCACTGCAGGCCACTCGCCTGTATCCCCTGTTCAGGAGTGTCCTTCATGTCGTTGCGTTCCCTCGCCCTGTTGTCCCTGTGCGTCGTTCTGACCGCGTGCAGCAAGATCAACCAGGAAAACTATTCCAAGCTCAAGGCCGGTATGAACAAGGCCGAGGTCGAGCAACTGCTCGGCACGCCCACCGAGTGCTCTGGCGCACTTGGCATGAGCAGCTGTACCTGGGGGGACGAGAAGAGCTTTATCAGCGTGCAATACGCGGCCGACAAGGTACTGATGTATTCAGGGCAGGGCCTCAAATGAGGCGTGTCCACCTGCTGCTGGGGTTGTGCCTGGTGATGCTGCTGGGCGGCTGCGCCACGTCTGCGCATGACCCGCTGGCGCCGAAAACCGCCGGCAATGTCGACCTCAAGCGCTACCAGGGCAAATGGTACGAACTGGCGCGCCTGCCGATGCGCTACCAAGAGGGCTGCGAGCAGTCCGAGGCGCATTACAACCTCAAGCAGGACGGCACGTTTGGCGTGCTCAATCGCTGCCGCACGATCGGTGACGAATGGCTGCGCGCCGAGGGGCATGCCAACATCCAGGAACCGGGGCATACCGACAGACTGTGGGTCGAGTTCGATAACTGGTTTACGCGCCTGGTGCCGGGCGTGGCGAGAGGCGAGTACTGGATTCTGTACGTGGACGACCGCTACCACACGGCGATCGTCGGCAGCCCGGACCGCAAATACCTGTGGATCCTGTCCCGCACACCGAGCCTGCCAGCCTGGCAGCGCGAAAGCTTGCTGGCCAAGGCACGGCAGCAGGGGTATGACACCAGCCGGCTTATCTGGCGCACGGCTGACCAGCAGATCGTCAAGTCTCATTGATGCCATTCATGCTGCTCGTGTAGGAGCAGCCTCGTGCTGCGAAGAGGCCGGTAGGTATTCAGCAAATGTTGGAGAAATACCGGCCTCTTCGCAGCACAAGGCTGCGCCTACCCTCAATTGAGCAGTTGACGCAGAACCTCGACGAACGCCCGCGCGCTTTCCTCTTCCTGCGCATGGCGCCCCTGGCGCACTACCCATTGCCCGTTGACCATCACATCGCGCACCTGGCGATCGCTGCCCGCGAACAGCCAACGGTTGAGAATCGCATCGCCCTTTGCCGTGGCGATGTACGGGTCCTGCCCGTCGAGCACCAGCCAGTCGGCTCGCTTGCCCACTGCCAACTCGCCGACCGCTTGCCCAAGCGCCTGTGCACCGCCGCTCAAGGCAGCGTCATACAGCGTGCGGCCGACCATCGGTTGGTCGCCGCGGTACAACCGGTTGCGCCGTTGATCGCGTAGCCGCTGGCCATACTCCAGCCAACGCAGCTCCTCCACCACGCTGAGCGACACATGGCTGTCCGAGCCAATGCCCATGCGCCCACCTTGTGCCAGGTAATCCACCGCCGGGAAGATACCGTCGCCCAGGTTGGCCTCGGTGGTCAGGCACAGGCCTGCCACCGCGCCACTGCGGGCCATGGCGGTAACTTCATCGGCTTCGGCATGGGTGGCATGCACCAGGCACCAGCGCGCGTTCACGTCGACATGTTCGTACAGCCACTGCAGCGGGCGGCGGCCGCTCCAGGCCAGGCAGTCGTCGACTTCCTTCTGTTGTTCGGCAATGTGGATATGCACCGGGCTGTGCGGGCTGCCAGCCTCCAGCACATGGGCGATCTGCCCTGGCGTGACCGCCCGTAGCGAGTGGAAGCACAGGCCCAGTTGCTGTGCCGGCTGCGCGGCCAGCAGGGGGGCGAGTTGTGCCTGCAGGCGCAGGTACTGCTCGGTGGAATTGATGAACCGCCGTTGCCCTTCGTTCGGAGCCTGGCCGCCGAAACCGGCGTGGCTATAGAGCACCGGCAGCAGGGTCAGGCCGATGCCGCTGCTGGCTGCCGCCGCGCTGATGCGCCGGGACAGTTCGGCAGGGTCAGCGTAGGCCTTGCCAGCCTGGTCGTGGTGCACGTAGTGGAACTCGGCCACCGAGGTGTAGCCGGCCTTGAGCATCTCGATATACAACTGGCGCGCGATGACCTGCAGTTGTTCCGGGGTGATCTGGCCCACCAGGCGGTACATCAGGTCACGCCAGGTCCAGAAGCTGTCGTTGGGGTTGCCCGCCACTTCCGCCAGCCCCGCCATGGCGCGTTGAAACGCATGGGAATGCAGGTTGGGCATGCCCGGCAGCAGCGGGCCGGCCAGCCGTTCGGCGCCTTCGGCCGAAGCATCGGGCTCGATACGGGCCACGTTACCATCGCTGGCGACCTCGATTCGGACATTGCTGGCCCACCCATTGGGCAGCAGGGCACGTTCGGCGAAGTAGGCGGACATCGGTGAAATCCTGTTATTGTTAACTTGTATATACATATACAGGCGTTTGCCTGCCGGGTAAACTGCGGCAAGCTACCGCTCATTCAATCGCACAAGGATCCAACGCCGTGCCGACACCTCCTGTCTCCGCGCTGGTTGCCCAGATGGGCGAGGGCCCGGCGCCGCTGTACGCGCGGGTCAAACAGATGATCATCCAGCACATCGACAACGGCAGCTGGCCGCCTCATCACCGGGTCCCTTCGGAAAGCGAACTGGTCAGCCAATTGGGCTTCAGCCGCATGACCATCAACCGCGCCCTGCGTGAGCTCACGGCCGAAGGCTTGCTGGTGCGCATGCAAGGGGTCGGCACGTTCGTCGCCGAGCCCAAGAGCCGTTCGGCGCTGTTCGAGGTCAACAACATTGCCGATGAAATTGCCGGGCGTGGCCACCAGCATAGCTGCCAGGTGATCACCCTTACCGAAGAAGCGGCCGGCTCCGAGCGCGCCCTGGCGCTGGACATGCGCGAAGGCCAGCGGGTGTTCCATTCGCTGATCGTGCACTACGAAAATGGCATCCCGGTGCAAATCGAGGACCGCTACGTCAACGCAGCGATCGCCCCTGATTACCTCAAGCAGGATTTCACCCGGCAGACGCCTTACGCCTACTTGTCCCAAGTCGCGCCGTTGACCGAGGGTGAGCACGTGGTCGAGGCGATCCTGGCGGAGCCGCACGAGTGCCAGTTGTTGCAGATTGAGCGGGGCGAGCCATGCCTGCTGATTCGCCGCCGCACCTGGTCCGGTCGCCAGCCGGTTACCGCTGCGCGGTTGATCCACCCCGGTTCCCGTCATCGCCTTGAAGGACGTTTCAGCAAATGAGCCAGATGCAGGTGTTGCGTGCGCAGGGGTACCCGCGCATGCCGTGGAAGAACGGCGGGGGCTTCACCGAGGAAATCACCCGCGACAGCGGCGAGGGCCTCGACGGGTTCGGCTGGCGTTTGTCGATTGCCGATATCGAAGAGTCAGGCGGGTTCTCGTCGTTCGCCGGTTACCAGCGGATCATCACCGTGCTGCAGGGTGATGGCATGCGCCTGTTGGTCGATGGCCAGGCCAGTCGGCCACTGTTGCCGTTCGATGCCTTTGCGTTTGCCGGCGAGAGCCAGGTCAGTTGCAAGCTGCTGGGTGGGGCGATTCGTGATTTCAACCTGATCTATTCGCCGCAGCGTTATCGGGCGCGGTTGCAGTGGTTCGATGGGACCCACCGGCTGTTCAGTTCGGCGTCGACGCTTTTGTTGTTTGCGGCCAGTAGCCAGGTCGAGGTGGCCATGGCGGGGCGTGAGATGCAGCGGCTGGGGTTGTATGACTGCCTGCGGCTGGAGGGTAACGATGAATTGCTGGGGCTGGAGGTTCAGGGGCGTTTTTGCCTGATCGAGCTGACAGCGCGCTGAGGGCTCGCCAGTAGATTTTTGGCGCCTGTGAGATCGAGCGCCGCCCGCGCGGCGCATCGCGAGCAACGCTCGCTTACGTTTGTTTTTGGCCAGTAACACCTGTAACAGACGCACGCGATCGCCTTTGCGCATGGCGCGATATCGCGTCGAACTAACAAGGCGGTCGCGCGCGTTTACCTCAGGAATAATTGGCCCGAAACAAACGTAGGAGCGAGCGTTGCTCGCGATGCGCCGCGCGGGCGGCGCTCGGTCTATGCACCACCGCACAACTCAAGCCAGGAGCGAACAGGTCCAAATATTTTGGTTGTCCATGCTTGTACATACAAGTAAAGGTGTGTTTGTATATTGACCACGACACACCTGCCCGCGGACGACCGCAGAGGACCCTTCCCGTGACCGACAACAACAAATACCGTGACGTTGAAATCCGTGCCCCACGTGGCAACAAGCTGACCGCCAAAAGCTGGCTGACCGAAGCGCCACTGCGCATGCTGATGAACAACCTCGATCCGCAGGTCGCCGAAAACCCGAAAGAACTGGTGGTCTACGGTGGTATTGGTCGCGCAGCCCGCAACTGGGCCTGCTACGACAAGATCGTCGAGACCCTGACCCGCCTGGAAGACGACGAAACCCTGCTGGTGCAGTCGGGCAAGCCGGTCGGCGTGTTCAAGACCCACAGCAACGCCCCCCGCGTACTGATCGCCAACTCCAACCTGGTGCCGCACTGGGCTAACTGGGAACACTTCAACGAACTGGATGCCAAGGGCCTGGCCATGTACGGCCAGATGACCGCCGGCAGCTGGATCTACATCGGCAGCCAGGGCATCGTCCAGGGCACCTACGAAACCTTCGTCGAGGCCGGCCGCCAGCACTACGGTGGCAGCCTGAAAGGCAAGTGGGTACTGACCGCAGGCCTCGGCGGCATGGGCGGCGCCCAGCCACTGGCCGCGACTCTGGCCGGTGCGTGCTCGCTGAACATCGAATGCCAGCAGAGCCGTATCGATTTCCGTCTGGAAACCCGCTACGTCGACGAGCAGGCCAACGACCTCGACGACGCCCTGGCGCGCATCGCCAAGTACACCGCCGAAGGCAAGGCCATCTCTATCGCCTTGCACGGTAACGCCGCTGAAATCCTGCCTGAGCTGGTCAAGCGTGGCGTGCG
This sequence comes from Pseudomonas sp. DCB_AW, assembly GCF_026240895.1. NCBI lineage: Bacteria > Pseudomonadati > Pseudomonadota > Gammaproteobacteria > Pseudomonadales > Pseudomonadaceae > Pseudomonas > Pseudomonas sp. DCB_AW. Next base: position 23,840 of record NZ_JAPFCE010000058.1, on the reverse strand, counting down.
CCCGGACATGGTCACCGACCAGACCAGCGCCCACGACCCGCTCAACGGCTACCTGCCGGCCGGCTGGACCTGGGAGCAGTACCGCGACCGCGCGCAGACCGAACCGGCTGCGGTGGTCAAGGCCGCCAAACAGTCCATGGCCGTACACGTACAGGCCATGCTCGACTTCCAGAAGCAGGGCATCCCGACCTTCGACTACGGCAACAACATTCGCCAGATGGCCAAGGAAGAGGGCGTGGCCAACGCCTTTGACTTCCCAGGCTTCGTACCGGCCTACATTCGCCCGCTGTTCTGCCGCGGCGTAGGTCCGTTCCGCTGGGCCGCGCTGTCTGGCGAAGCCGATGACATCTACAAGACCGACGCCAAGGTCAAAGAACTGATCCCCGACGACGCCCACCTGCACCGCTGGCTGGACATGGCCCGCGAGCGCATCAGCTTCCAAGGCCTGCCAGCGCGTATCTGCTGGGTCGGCCTGGGTCTGCGCGCCAAGCTGGGCCTGGCGTTCAACGAAATGGTCCGCAGCGGCGAGCTGTCGGCGCCGATCGTGATTGGCCGCGACCACCTGGACTCCGGTTCGGTATCGAGCCCTAACCGCGAAACCGAAGCCATGCGTGACGGCTCCGACGCGGTCTCCGACTGGCCGTTGCTCAATGCCCTGCTCAACACCGCCAGCGGCGCCACCTGGGTGTCGCTGCACCACGGCGGCGGCGTAGGCATGGGCTTCTCGCAGCACTCGGGCATGGTCATCGTCTGCGACGGTACCGATGAAGCCGCCGAGCGCATCGCCCGCGTGCTGACCAACGACCCAGGCACCGGCGTTATGCGCCATGCCGACGCCGGCTACGACATCGCCGTCGATTGCGCCAAAGAGCAAGGCCTCGACCTGCCAATGATCACGGGCTGATCGCTGCACTTTGAGTGATACTGAACAACAAGAAGGGGCCTGCGGGCCCCGACAGAATGGAGTAGCGAAGTGACCGAACTGACCCTCAAGCCTGGCACCCTGACCCTGGCCCAGCTGCGCGCGATCCACGCCGCACCCGTGCGCCTGCGCCTGGATGCCAGCGCCGACCAGCCGATCAACGACAGCGTTGCCTGCGTCGAACAGATTCTTGCCGAAGACCGCACCGCCTACGGCATCAACACCGGTTTCGGCCTGCTGGCCTCGACCCGCATTGCCAGCCACGACCTGGAAAACCTGCAGCGCTCGCTGGTGCTGTCCCACGCCGCCGGCATCGGCGCGCCGCTGGATGACGACTTGGTGCGCTTGATCATGGTGCTCAAGATCAACAGCCTCAGCCGTGGTTTCTCCGGCATCCGCCGCAAGGTGATCGATGCACTGATCGCCCTGGTCAACGCTGAAGTCTACCCACACATCCCGCTCAAAGGCTCGGTCGGTGCATCCGGCGACCTGGCACCGCTGGCGCACATGTCGCTGGTGCTGCTCGGCGAAGGCAAGGCGCGTTACAAGGGCCAGTGGCTGTCGGCCACCGAAGCCCTGGCCGTTGCTGGCCTGGAACCTCTGACCCTGGCCGCCAAAGAGGGCTTGGCCCTGCTCAACGGCACCCAGGCGTCCTCGGCCTACGCCTTGCGCGGGCTGTTCTACGCCGAAGACCTGTACGCCGCCGCCATTGCCTGTGGTGGCCTGACCGTGGAAGCGGCGCTGGGCTCGCGTTCGCCGTTCGATGCACGGGTGCATGCCGTGCGTGGCCAGCGTGGCCAGATCGACACCGCCGCGTGCTTCCGCGACCTGCTGGGTGAAACCAGCGAAGTCTCGCAATCGCACAAGAACTGCGACAAGGTCCAAGACCCGTACTCGCTGCGCTGCCAGCCACAGGTCATGGGCGCTTGCCTGACCCAGCTGCGCCAGGCTGCCGAAGTGCTGGGCATCGAAGCCAACGCCGTGTCCGACAACCCGCTGGTGTTCGCGGCTGAAGGTGACGTGATCTCGGGCGGTAACTTCCACGCAGAGCCGGTGGCCATGGCTGCTGACAACCTGGCCCTGGCCATCGCCGAAATCGGCTCGCTGAGCGAGCGCCGCATTTCGCTGATGATGGACAAGCACATGTCCCAACTGCCGCCGTTCCTGGTGGAAAACGGTGGGGTCAACTCCGGCTTCATGATCGCCCAGGTCACCGCTGCTGCGCTGGCCAGCGAGAACAAGGCGCTGTCGCACCCGCACAGCGTCGACAGCCTGCCCACCTCGGCCAACCAGGAAGACCACGTGTCGATGGCCCCGGCGGCGGGCAAGCGCCTGTGGGAAATGGCCGAGAACACCCGTGGCGTGCTGGCCATCGAATGGCTGGGCGCCTGCCAGGGCCTGGACCTGCGCAAAGGGCTGAAGACCTCCGCCAAGCTGGAGCAGGCGCGTCAGGCGCTGCGCAGCGAAGTGCCGCACTACGACCGCGACCGGTTCTTTGCGCCGGATATCGAGAAGGCCGTCGAACTGCTGGCCAAGGGCAGCCTGAGCGGGCTGTTGCCGGCTGGGGTTCTGCCTAGCCTGTAATGCCTTTGGGGCCGCGTTGCGGCCCATTCGCAGCGCAAGGCTGCTCCTACAACGGCAACGCTTTCCCTGTAGGAGCAGCCTTGCGCTGCGAAAGGGCTGCACAGCAGCCCCCCTCGATCTCACGACCACAAAAACAAAATTAGGACGTGACATGCAACAAGCTCAAGGTCTCAAGCGCGGGCTATCGGCCCGGCACATCCGTTTCATGGCGCTCGGCTCCGCTATCGGTACCGGGCTTTTCTACGGTTCCGCCTCTGCCATCCAGATGGCCGGCCCCGCCGTGCTGCTGGCCTACCTGATCGGCGGCGCCGCCGTGTTCATGGTCATGCGCGCCCTCGGCGAGATGGCCGTGCACAACCCGGTCGCCGGCTCCTTCGGCCACTACGCCACGACCTACCTCGGCCCTATGGCCGGCTTCATCCTCGGCTGGACCTACGCCTTCGAAATGGTCATCGTCGCCATCGCCGACGTGACCGCCTTCGGTATCTACATGGGCTTCTGGTTCCCTGAAGTGGCCCGCTGGATCTGGGTACTGGGCATCGTCTTCCTGATTGGCGGCCTGAACCTGTGCAACGTCAAAGTGTTCGGCGAAATGGAATTCTGGCTGTCGCTGCTCAAGGTCGGCGCCATCGTCGCGATGATCCTCGCCGGCCTCGGCATCATGGCCTTCGGCTTCAGCCAGGTGGGCACCGGGCATGCCGTCGGCTTGAGCAACCTGGTCGAGCATGGCGGCTTCATGCCTAACGGTGTCGGCGGCCTGATCGCCTCCTTCGCGGTGGTCATGTTTGCCTTTGGCGGTATCGAAATCATCGGCGTGACCGCCGGTGAGGCCAAGGACCCACAACGGGTCATCCCCAAGGCCATCAATGCCGTGCCACTGCGCATCCTGCTGTTCTACGTGCTGACCCTGTTCGTGCTGATGTGCCTGTACCCGTGGCCGCAGATCGGCAGCGAAGGCAGCCCGTTCGTGCAGATCTTCAGCAACCTGGGGATCGGTTCGGCAGCGGCAGTGCTCAACGTGGTGGTGATTTCCGCTGCGATTTCGGCCATCAACAGCGACATCTTCGGCGCCGGCCGCATGATGTATGGCCTGGCCCAGCAAGGCCACGCCCCGCGTGGTTTCAGCAAGCTGTCCAAGCACGGCGTGCCGTGGATGACCGTGGTGGTCATGGGCGCGGCGCTGCTGGTTGGGGTGTTGCTCAACTACCTGATCCCCGAGAACGTGTTCCTGCTGATCGCTTCGATCGCCACCTTCGCCACCGTGTGGGTGTGGCTGATGATCCTGGTCACCCAGGTCGCCATGCGCCGCAGCATGAGCCGCGCAGAAGCCGCGCAGCTCGCGTTCCCGGTACCGTTCTGGCCATATGGCCCCGCCATGGCCATCGCGTTCATGGTGTTCATCTTTGGCGTGCTCGGTTACTTCCCGGATACCCAGGCCGCGCTGCTGGTCGGTGTCGTCTGGGTGGTGTTCCTGGTCGCGTCCTACCTGCTGTGGTGCAAGCCGCGGGCAGGGCAGGGCAAGGCGGCCCAGGCGCCGGCCGAGCTGCACCGCTAGTACAGGAGATTTGCAAATGAGAACCCTCTGGCAGCACTGCCATGCGGCAACCATGGTGGACGGCCGTTACGCGATCATCGAGGACGCGGCGATCGTCACCTGCGCCGGGCTGATCGAATGGATCGGCCCCCGCAGCGAGCTGCGGCCGGTCGAGGCTGAGCGTACGGTGGACCTGGGCTATGCCTGGGTCACCCCTGGCCTGATCGACTGCCACACCCACGCCGTGTTCGGTGGCAACCGCAGCGGCGAGTTCGAGCAGCGCCTGCAAGGCGTGAGCTATGCCGAAATTGCGGCGCAAGGCGGCGGCATCGCCAGCACCGTGCGGGCCACCCGCGCGGCCAGCGAGGATGAGCTGTTCGCCAGTGCTCGCCAGCGGGTTCAGGCGCTGATGCGCGATGGCGTGACCACGCTCGAGGTCAAGTCCGGCTACGGCCTGGACCTGGCCAACGAGCGCAAGATGCTGCGCGTGGCCCGGCGCCTGGCCGACGAATTGCCGCTGTCGGTGCGCGCCACCTGCCTGGCGGCCCATGCCCTGCCGCCGGAGTACGCTGGCCGGGCCGACGATTACATCACCCACATCTGCGACGAGATGCTGCCGGCCTTGGCCGCAGAGGGCCTGGTGGATGCCGTGGATGCCTTCTGCGAACACCTGGCGTTCTCCCCGGCCCAGGTCGAGCGGGTATTCATCAAGGCGCATGAGTTGGGCCTGCCGGTCAAACTGCATGCCGAACAGTTGTCGTCGCTGCACGGCTCCAGTTTGGCTGCGCGCTATCAGGCGCTGTCGGCCGACCACCTGGAGTTCATGACCGAGGAAGACGCCATTGCCATGGCCGCGGCCGGCACTGTTGCCGTGCTGCTGCCGGGCGCCTTCTACTTCCTGCGCGAGACCCAGCTGCCGCCGATGGAGGCCTTGCGCCGCCACGGGGTGAACATTGCCCTGGCCAGTGACCTCAACCCCGGCACCTCGCCAGGGCTGTCGCTGCGCCTGATGCTGAACATGGGCTGCACGCTGTTCCGCATGACCCCGGAAGAAGCGCTGGCTGGCGTGACCACCCATGCCGCCACGGCGCTTGGCCTGGGCGACAGCCACGGCTCGCTTGAAGTGGGCAAGGTGGCCGACTTCGTCGCCTGGCAAATCGAACGCCCCGCCGACCTGGCCTACTGGCTCGGCGGCGACCTGCCCAAGCGCGTGGTGCGCCGGGGCCATGAAATATCCAATTGAGCGAGGCGCAATGGACAAGGTACTGAGTTTTCACCAGGGCCGCCTGCCCCTGCTGATCAGCATGCCCCACGCCGGGCTGGGCTTGACCCAGGCCGTGCGCGAGGGCTTGGTCGACCAGGCGCAGAGCCTGCCCGACACCGACTGGCACATCCCGCGCCTGTACGCTTTCGCCCGTGAGCTGGGTGCCAGCGTAGTGGCGGCGGAGTATTCACGCTTCGTCATCGACCTGAACCGCCCGGATGACGACAAGCCGCTGTACGCCGGGGCCACCACGGGGCTGTACCCGGCCACGCTGTTCGAGGGTGAGCCGCTGTTCAAACACGGCAAGGAACCCTCCGCGGACGAGCGCAAGGTCTACCTGGAACAGATCTGGCGGCCTTATCACGAGACGATCCAGCGCGAGCTGGCGCGCCTACGCAAGGAATTCGGCTACGCCTTGCTGTGGGATGCCCACTCGATCCGCTCGCTGATCCCGCACCTGTTCGACGGCAAGCTGCCGGACTTCAACCTGGGCACCTTCAACGGCGCCAGTTGCGATGCCGAGCTGGCCGAGCGGCTGCAGGGGGCGTGCGCTGAGGTACAGGGTTACAGTCATGTGCTGAACGGGCGCTTCAAAGGCGGGCATATCACCCGGCATTACGGTAACCCGGCCGAGCACATTCATGCTGTGCAGCTGGAACTGGCGCAGAGCACCTACATGGAAGAAGTGGAGCCCTTCGCGTACCGCGAAGACCTGGCGCAGCCGACTCAAGCAGTGCTGCGCGCGCTGCTTGAGACACTGCTGGCCTGGGGCCGGGAGCGCTACGGAAGGTAAGCGGATGTCGAGCGGCGCAGCGCGCCGCTCAACGGTCGTCAAGCGTACCTGTAGCTTTCGGTGATGGTCAGTTCGCGTATCAGGTTGGCGACCTTCTGTTCGTATTCGAGCTTCAGGCGTTCGAACAGCGGCGCCAGTGCTTCCAGGGTCGGGCTGGCACCGCCGGGCTCCCGTGTTTCATCTGGCGCATCCAGCACGCGCTGTTGGTAGTCTTGCTCCAATACGGCGAAACGCTCCGCATAGGTTTCCCGCAGGTAGTCGACCCAGGCATCTTGCCGGGCGGCAAATGTCAGGAACGGGTCGCCACTTTCATCTGCAAGTACCTGCGTGCGAGCAGCATCCAGCTCTGCGGGACTGACGTTGGCGCAGGCCTGATAGAGCATTTTCTTGGGTGCCAGCGGCAGTTCCAAAGCCTCTGCCAGGTTCAGCTTGTAGGCCATGCGCACTTCGGCCTCGTCCCTGGTACCGGCCCGTTCGCGGGCGATGGTTTCGACGGCCTCCAACCGATAGAGGCGCAGTACCAGCCGATACAGTGCCTGGCCGCGAGACTGCTCGGGCAGCGCCTTGAGCGCCTGCTCGGTGAAGACCTTGATTTCCATTTGGTTGAACACCAGCCAGGCGCCGTCGTGGCAGGTCTGGTATAGCCCTTGACCATTGCGCTCGACGCCCGCGTAGGCCATGCCGTTGAACAGTGCACGTTCCTCGGCGCTGTTGCCGGCGACCTCCAGAATGCGCCAGACGCGCGCGACGAAATCGGCGCGGGTGCCTAGCGTGCGGTATGAGGCCGTGTGCGCCAGGCGGCCTACTAGCTCGAGCAATGCCGGCGCTTCGCCGCCCTGCTGCAGCGTCTCCCACACCGTGCGGTGCGCTTCGTTTTCCTCCACGCTTGCCATGAGCCAGTCATCGACGTCGGGGGCATCCATTTCAGGTTCCAGGGCGGGGCTGTGGGCATGGCCATGGTCGCCGGAACCGACGCTGTCATCATCGTCGCTGTCATCGGACTCGCTGTCCGAGTCGTGACGCTCGCGCCAATGCTCCTGAAGTATTTCGTCGGGCAGGTCCATCAGAAAACTGTAGGACCTGTTACGCGCTTCAGAGCCATGGGCGCGGGACATCGTGAAATCGCTCAGCGGGTTGCCACGCAGGGATATTTCCGTGTGCGCATGGTCATTGCGAGGGTTGTACAGGATGTGGTCCGGCAGGTTCACGATCTGGTTGTCGTCGAGGTCCAGAATGTCCAGGGGCAGAAGGCTATCCACCCATTCCGGCCACGTTTGCAGGCCGGTGTTGGCCAAGGTGAGCCGGGTCAGGTGATTGCCCAGCGTGCGCAGATTTTCATTGTCGAAAGAGGCGGCCAGGCGGTTGCCTTCCAGATTGAGCGATTCTAACTGGGGCATGCGCGCGAACATTGCCATGGCGTCGTCATCGATCTGACCACCCTCTATACGGATTGTCAGGTGGTGTAGGTCCGGTAAGGACGCAAGCAAGTTGGGAAGCGCGCCAGTCGGTGCAACCTGGCCATCGAGGGTGAGTGCTTCCAGTTGTGTGAAGTGCCCCAGGAGCCTGTCGAGCTGCTCGCGGGTGGCGGTCATGCGCAGCAGCTGTAGTTCGCGCACGCGGGCGTACAGGTGCGGCGGCAATTGCGGTGGGAAGTTACTCAGCGAAATGTCGGTTAACTGCAACGGGCCCGTGGTCCCCAGGAAGTCAGTGCGCATGAATGTGAGCCATGCCTCGCCGATTTGCCTTCTGGCTGCGGTTGCCTGTTCGCTCAAGGGGTTGGACGAGCTTGAGGCATTGGCCCAGTTGTCGAAGATGGCCAGCACCTCCTGCTGATCCCGCCGGTAGGCCTGCGCACTTTGCTGAATGCTGGGAGGGGTGTCGAATGCCAGTTCGAACTGCCTCGCCTCGGGTGCCTGATCAGCCAACAGCGTTAGAATGGCCTGGCGCGATAGCAGGTTGCCTTGCAGGGATATGCGCCCACGTGGTTGTGCTGTTAGTGGTGCGAGGGCGATCTCGTCCGGCACGCTGGTCAGCGCGTTATCGCGCATGGAAAGGTGATCGATCATGGCGAGCGATTGGCTGTTGAGCCACGCAGGCCAGCGTGCCAGGCCTGTGCGGTCCAGGCCGAGATAACGTAAACGGACATTACCGATGTTCGGCGTGTCCTCGAAGTAGTTGATCGGGCTGCCACTCAGGTCGAGCACCTCCAGGTTTGGGAAACGGTCACTCAACCCTGCGATGTAACCGCCACTCAGGCCCAGGCGCGTGTCGTGCAGCCGCAGCTCGCGCAGTGTCGCAAACGCCTGCCGGGGTTGCAGGTTCAAGGTGCTGTAGGTGAGCCCTTGAGGGCTGCTGACTTCCAGGGATGTGAGGTGCCGGAAGCGCTGCAGGAAGTTGTCTACCGCCTGCAGTTCCGGGCCGATGTTCGCGCCCAGGGTGTGCGAGTTCAGCAGGCCCGTGCCTTGGTAATCAACCAGCTGCAAGCGCACGATGCGTTGCTCGAAAAAGGCGGGTAGCTGTGCGGGATAGTCGATCAGCAGGATGCGCTCCAGGCGCAGCGTGGCAGCGCCCCGCCCAATTTCCGGTAGGTGGGTGGCCTGCCAATGCTGCCATAGGGCGTCCTGAATGCGGGTCCGGCTGTCCAGGCGCCTGTTCAGGTCGGGCAGATCAAGGGCTGCGTCGCTCCAGGCGGTCAGGCTCTGATCCAGGGCATCACGCTCGGCCATCAGCTCATTCAAGCGCTCGCTGATCTGCACGCGTGACAGCCCTGCGCCTTCCAGGGCGGCCAGTACCGCTTCGGCGCTCTGCGTGTCTTGCTCAAGCGCCAGCAGCCGAATCAGATACAGCAGGTCTTCCCTCAAGACCGTGCTGGCGAGCGTGCCGCGGCCGCTCAATGGGTAGCCCACTCGTCCGTCGGCAAGGCGCATGGGCGAGTTTGCGCCTGGTTTGGCCGGTTGCATGTGGAGCACCTTGCGCAACGCGGGCCGTGGCAGTAACGGTAACTGCTGCACGTGCTGCTTGAGCGCGGGGCCTTCCCAGGTATTGGGAAAGCCCAACGCTGCCCGGTTCGCGTCGGGCAAAGCATGCAAGATGGCCGAGTAGAGCGTGTCGCGCCCATGCAGTTCGTGCCCTTCGCCATCGTAGGCCTGGTAGCCATCGGCGTGTTGAGCCAGCACTTTGCGAACAGGCCCGTCTGGCGCGCCTACCTGATCGATCAAGGGGCCGGTGAACCTGCTTTGGCGGACCTCGATGCAGATATCGTCAGCCCAGCCAGGCAAACGCGCCACACTGTGCAAAACAAGCCTGTCGGTGTCCGGGTTGTTCACATTGTCGAGGTAGAGCCCCTCGTAGGCGCGCGCCAGGCGTACCTGCTGTTGGTAGGTATGGATTTCTTGAGCCAGACGCAACGGCACCTTGCCCGCCAGCAACTGCTCCAGCTCCGCTGGGCTGGCATGGCGTGCCAACTCGTCCGCGATACCAACGGGCAGCGCGGGGTAGCGGCGGGTAATGGTCTGGGTGCTGGGGGCTTGATCGACGGGCGGTGTCTGGTAGCGCGTTTGAAAGGCAGTGATACGTGTGTTCGCGTCTGTGCCGGCCAAGTCCTGTGACACTTCCTGATCGAGCCTGAAGCGGCGCAGGGTGTCTTCCAGCAGTGCTGGCGGGCGCTGGTTTTCGGTCAGGACCTGGCGCAGGACGGTTTCATGGGTATCGCTGACGGCGAGGATGCGTCGGGCGGTTTCTTCAGAGAACCCGCTGGCCGAAGGCCCCAGGCGTCGGAACAGCGTGTGGCCCTGCCATTGGCGCGGGCGCTCGAACTCATGCTGCCAGGCACCGGCTTCGTTATGGCGCAGCAAGGGCTCGTAGCTGATGGCTTTGGTTGGGTGCTCAATGCGCTGTTGGGGTGGATTGCCTGGCGAGGTCTTGACTGAATAGACGCGGTCTTCCAGCGCCAGCCAAGTCTTGCCCTGGTAGTGATAGAGGCCGAATTCGTCAGGCTTTAGCCCAGCAGGCAACAGGATGTCATGGGCAAAGGGCGTGATATCGGGCTTGATCAGGCGTGTCTTGCCATTGGCCAAGGTAACGCTTTGCAGCTCTTCGATGAACGATGGGGTTTCGACCGGTATCCGCTCGAGGGCGGGCGTGGTGCCAGCACCGGCACCAGCGGCGCCGAGTGCGGCGAACAAGGCGACGTTCTCGACCACGTCCATGAGGTAACCAAAGGCCTGCTCACGCTCGCCACGGCTCCAGCTTTCGATACCCTCGTAACTTTCATAGGCCAGCTGAACGGTGGTGACAACCATCATCACCTGGCCCAGCACGGGCACGAAGAAGGCGCCGATGTTCAGTGCCTGCAGCACCCCGCCGGCGAAATACGCGAGCCGGGCTTCCAGTACCTTTTCGTCCATCACCGCAGTGGGCACGCCATGGTAAAGCGCATCCATTTGCAGTTTTCGAACCTTGCGCCGGGTGAACTCGGTCAGGAATGACTGGCTGTAGTCGTGCATGCGCACGTGCAGCTTGGCCTGTCGGTCCGGGCGGCGAACCTTCAGTTGTCCGCCCTCGGCCCATACCAGCGGATAGAGGCGATCGGTAAGGGTGGCGAACAGGGCGTCGGCTTGCTCATCGGCCACCAGGCCACGGAAGAAGTCCAGGTAGCCTGGGCTGAACATTCGGTCGCGCAAGTCGCTGACGAAGTCGAGCGTGGAGGTGTACTCCTTGAGAGGGCACACTGGGTCTTCGGGAATGTAGACCGTGAAGGGCCCGCGCAGGCCGCCTTGGTCGTCCGACGGGCCGATGGCCACCACGCCGGTCAGGTCGACATCCCGCAGTTGCAGGTTACGGCTCAGCAGTGGGCTGGCGTCTTGCACAACGCGCTTGTTATCCGCAACGTCCAGCAGCAAACCGTACGTGCGTTCACTGATGTGCTTTTTCATGTACGCCACGCAGGCATGCAGCTTCAGCGTCGAGCTTTCGCACCGTTTGAGCAGGCCGAGCTGATTGAAGGCGGCTGCACCCGGCGCCTGGTCGGCCGAAGAGGCGGGGTTGAACACGGCTTCGAGGGTTTTCTGGTACTGCCCGCCCAGGTCCAGTTCCCGGCACAGTGCGGCGAATTCATGGGGGGCGATCGCCAGCGTGTGGTCCTCATTGGCGGGGTCGTAGATGACTGCTTTCATGCGCCTCAGGTCCATCCCCCCAGCCTGAGTGTCGCCAGCCACGAAGTTTTGCAGCGCGGCGGTCAGCAAGGGCTGGGTGGCTCGGCGCACGGCGGCGGCGGCCTCCACTGCTGGGTCTTTCGACAGGTTCGCGAAAGACCAGGGCGTGTCCGCAAGCTTGGGGTGGAACAGGACGGCCCGACGAACGTCCACCTCCAGCCCAAAACGCTGTGTGATGGCTGTTTTGAGCAGGGGTTCGGCGAAGGCTTCAAGGGTGGTCAGTTGCCCCAAGGCGTGTTGCTTCTGGGATTCGAGCCAGCGGAAATGGGCATGCTCGGCGTGAAAGGTCGCGACGGTCTCCGGCATCTGCAGGCATGCCTGTTCATACCAGTCCAACGGCTGCTGGGTAGCACTGCGCAAGGCCGCGTGCTGGTGCGTCGGCAGTGCCTTGAACCAATCGGGGACGAGCCCTGCGATCAGTGAGTAGGCGGGGTTAATGGCGTCGTCGCCGACGATTCCGACAGGGGCAGTGATGGCAGGCATGAGAGACTCCGATTGATTGGTCAGTGTCGGAGTCTGTCTGCGGGGGCTTATCGCCAAGTGGTAATTAGTTACCTGCGACGGTTGCCGGGTGGGGGCTACTCAGTCGAGGAACGTGGCCTGCGGTCTGGGTTGGCGAACGAGGTGAGTTCGCGAATCAGGCGTGCCTCGCGCGCTTGCTTACTTCGCTCCAGGGCCGTGAACGCCTCGGTAAGGGTATCGAGGGGCCTGTCCGGAAACTGATCCGGCAGGTCCGCTACCTGAGCCTGGTAGCTGTGCTCGATTTCAGCAAAGCGACCGGCGTAGGCCTGGCGCAAATGTTGGACCCACCGAGCGTTGGCGGCCGCAAAATTCAGGAAATCCTCGCCAAGCTCGCCGCGCTGGACCTGCAGCTCGGCATGCGCCAACTCATCGATGCTGGCACTGATCGCGTAACGCAGGGTGTCTTCGGGTTGGCCCAGGTCAAGCGGGGTGTTCAGCTCGCGTCGGTAGGTGAGGCGCACCTCTGCTTCATCCCGGCGGGCAGTCTCGCTTTTGGCGATCTCATCCAGTGCCTGCAGGCGATACAAACGGCGCAGTTCCCGGTAGAGGTTGCCTTCGGTATCTGCCGCATCGAACTGCAAACGCTGGTTGGCGATATACAGCTCGATATTCTGGAACACCAGCAAGGCGCCGTCGTGGCAGGTCTGGTCGCCGTTTTCCTGCAGCAGTGCCTCATTGGCCTGATGGTTGAACAGCGCAAGGTCGTCCGGGTTGACCACCGCACTCACCAACACCTTGCGCACCCGTGCGCAGAACGCCACACGGCTTTTGCCATTCTGGTAAGGGGCGGCATTGCGCAGGCGGCCTACCAGCGCCAGAAGGTTCCCGGCATTGCCCGATGCTTGGAGGGCGTCCCAGCAATCTTTCAGGGCTTCGTTTTCGACGTCCGAGGCGAGCAGCCAGTCCTGCAGGTTGGGCGCATCGGCAGCGGGGTCCAGGAAGGGTAAGTGGAAGTGGCCGGCCATCGCGCCTTCTGTCGAGGACTCACTCATGCTGTCCGAGAGGTCGATGCCAAAGGTAAAGCTGTGCTGGCTATCCGAGGACGCGCGAGCGCGCATGACGGCTTCGTCGCTGAGCGGGTTGCTGAACAGCAAGATCGAGCTGATGGGGAAGTTGTTGTCGAGGTTGGCCAGGATGTGCGCAGGCAATTCGGTGAGGCGGTTCTCGCTGAGGTCCAAAAGCTCCAGCGGCAGCAGGCTGTCCACCCAGCTTGGCCACTGTTCCAGGCCCATGGCGTTCAGGTCGAGGCGGCGCAGCGTTTGCAGCGCTTCAGGCGCCTGTGTGATCAGCCCCATGCGGTTGCCTGTGAGGTCCAGCGAATTAAGCGTGGGCAGGCGACCGAGCGTATTGATCACCTGCTGGTCGATCACCAGGCCAGCGTTGCGCAAGGCAATGTCGGTCAGCCCGGGCAGGCGCAGCAGGGCCGAAGGCAGTGTCTGCTCTGCCTGCTGATAAGCATCGACAGACAGGCGCGTCACCTGCGGGAACTGGCGGAACAGCCCGTCGAGCTGGGCGGTAGAGCCACTTACCCGCTCAAGTGCAAGGTTATGCACCTGTTCGGTGAAAAATGCCGGCAAGAGCCTGGGGAAATGCTCGAGCGCAATGTCGTTCAGGCGCAGGGCTGCCCGCGTCAGCCCGATCTCCTGGTAATGCCAGAATTCGTTCAATGCCGTTGCCACACGGGTCCTGGTGGCCATCACGGCCTGGCTGACCGGCGTGCTGGAGCTGGAGGCGTTCACGTAGTCGTCGATCACATTGCGTAACTGCTGGCGACGTTGCAGTTGCAGGGCCAGGCGGGTGCTGAAGGCTTCGCTGCGGTCCACCTCGAAGCGGGAGGCGCGGCCATCTTCGCTCATCATCACGCGCAGCAGGTCGTCCTCGAACAGGGCATTGCCCTGCAGTGAGAGCACGGCGTGATCGGCGAGGTGGATTCGGTTGTCCAGCAGGAAGCGTGGCAGCATCGTGATCTGATTATTGCGCAGCCCAATGCGACGTATTTGGGTCACGGCGTTGAACCCAACTCCCTCTGGCCAGTGGTCCAGCGCCAGGTTGTCCAGGCCCAGGTAGTCGAGTGACAGTTCGTTGAAACGCGGGGGTACTGCTCGGACAAGCGGTTGCCGCTCAGGTCCAGCCGGCGCAGGTGAGTGAGCCCCGCCAGGCTGTCGATGTCGGTCGAGGACAGCGAGAGGTTCTGATGGGTCAGGCTCAGCGATTCGAGCGCGGGCAGGTGCTGGGCAATCACCGGCAGGCTGAACTGAAACGGCGAAGGCAAGGCCTCAGGCCGGTAGGCGCGGCTGATCTCCAGCGACCGCAGGTTTGCGAACTGTCGCAGCAGGCCATTGAGGTGGGGGCCGTGGTGGCTCCAGCCAGCAAAGTCTTCGGGGGTTGTTTCGATCAATTGCAGGTCAGTGACGTTGGCCGTGAAGAATTCCGGCAGGTTGAGCGGGAAATCGTGCAGTGACAGGCGTTCCAGGCGAAGGGGAGGCGCGACGTCGGTGGGCGTCAGGAATGCGCGTTCGTACCAATGCTGAGCGATTGCATTCAACACCCGCTCGAAGTCATCCGGGGCCTGGCGAGGCGCCAGCGCTGCTATCTGTCGCCAGTCGTCCAGCCGGCTATGCAGCTCATCACGTTGTTCCAGCAGGGTACTGAGCCTGTCTTCGATGTCGGCACGGGTGAGGGCCCTGTGCTCCAGCGCGGTGAGAATCTGCTCGGCAGGCCGGGGGTTGGGGGCGTGTTGGCCTATCTGCCTGATCGAACTGAGCAGGGTGTGCCGTGAAATGCTCGCGGCGCGGGGGCGCATGCCGCCGAGGGGGTAGCCCAGCCGGCCATCGGCCAGGCGCAGTGGCGAGCGGAAACCTGGGCGCACGGGTTGCATGCCGAGCACCTTGCGCAGGGCCGAACGTGGCATCGGCGGCACCTGTTGAACTAAGTGCCTGAGGCCTTGCTCGTCGACGATACCCAGCGCTTCGCGTTGAGCGGCAGTCAGTACCTCGAACAGCGCGCCGTACAGGGCGTTGTGCGCGACCACCACTGCATCCGGGTGGTCATTGCCCAGCACGATATAGCCTGCTCTGGCGCTGACGATTGTGGTGCGGCCTGGCCCGTCCGGCGGCCCGATACGCGTGAGTTGGATGGGTGAGTGCTGGCGCTGTTCAAGCACGAGGGTGGTATCGGCTGGCCAGCCGGGCAGTTGCCCGAGCGTCTGCACCACCAGTTGATCGGTGTCCCAGTTGCGCAGGCTCTGCAGATACACCCCTTCATACGCACGCGTTAGCCGGACGTTCGCCTGATAAAGGTGGATCTCTTGCCCAATGCGCAGGGGCACTCGCCCGGCCACCAACTGTTGCAGCTCAAGCGGGTTGGCGTTGCGCAACAACTCCTGGGTGATGGTGTCGGGAAGCTGTGGATAAACGTGCTGGATCACACTGGCGCCAGGGGCCTGGGTGGCAGGTAGCTGGCGATAGCGGGCCTCGAACTCGGCACCTGGCAGGCCAGGCTCAGCGTCCCCAGGCAATTGCCCGATCTGCTGGTCCAGGTTGAAGCGGGTCAAGGTATCTTCTAGCAGCGCGGGCAGGCGCTGGCTGTCAGCGACCGACCGGCGCAACACCGCTTCGTCAATACCGCAGGCCTGCAGGATTCGTGTCGCTGTTGCTTCATCGAACGCCGCAGAAAGGTGCCCGGCCCGCCGGAACAGCGCCATGCCTTGCCACGCCAGGGGCCTGTCCAGCTCATGCAGCCAGGCGCCGGCGCCGTTGTGCTGCAAGGCAGGTGTGTAGGCCTGGGGCCTGCGCGGGTGTTCGATCCGGTAGGCATTGCTCGGCGGGGTTTGCTTCACGGCATACAGCTGGCCCTCCAGCATCAGCCAACGCTTGCCGGCATGGCTGTACAGCCCGGTTTCATCCGGCTCAAGGCCCGCTGGCAAGGGCGTATCGTGGGCGAAGGGCGCAAGGTCGGGTTTCCACAACCGGGTGTCGCCATCCGGCAAATCGACTTCTTCGAGTTCCTCGATGTAAGAAGGGGTATCCACTTCGGGGATTTCAAGCACGGGGGCCTCTGGCTTACCTGCTAGCACAGCACCGATCCCTTCCTTCACGACATAGCCCGCCGCCGCCCAGGCAGCCAGGGTAGCGGTGTTTTCCATCACATCGATCAGGTAGCGGTGGGCTTGCTCCCTGTCGTCGTTGCTCCAGCTTTCGATGCCCTCATAGACCTCGTAACCCAGCTGCGCGATGCACACCGCGAGCATCGCTTCGCCAAGGCCGGGGACGAAAAAGCCCGCGATGTTCAGCGTGGTCAGTACTTTCCCGGCGATGGCCTCTCGATGACGCTTGGCAGACAGTAGGTCGACAGCCCAGGTGGGGACGGCATGGAAGAGGGCGTCCTTTTCATGACGGGCCACCTTTTGTGTCACCAAGGTGCCTAGAAACGAGTACCTGGCCTTGTGCGGTGTCGGCTCGAGCGTTGCCTGCGGGTCTGTGACCCGCTCATGCAGGCCGCGGGTGCTCCAGCCCATGGGGGTCAACCGGTCTTGGAGCTTTTGCTGGATCGACGGTTTGTCCCGGGCCGCCAGGCAGTTGTCCAGGTAATGGATGTCCAGTCGGAGCGCGTCGCGCAGCGCGGCTTCCAGTGCGTCGAAAGAGGCGTATTCCTTCAGCGGGGTGTGCGGGTCGTCGGGGTTGTACAGTGCGACCCTGGCGTTTTGTGAGCCACTGTCGGGCTGCAACTGCAGCACTGCCATGCCGACAATTTCGACCTCCCACAATGTCAGCAGGCTGAACGTGAGTGAGCTGCCGGTGTGCGGCAGCGGCGCGTCCAGCGGGGTGGCCAGTGCCGCGTCATAAAGGGCCTGGCTGATATGCCCCTGCAACCAGGCGCTGTGCAGGCTTTGCCTGAACGCGGATTGCTCGGCACGGGCGAGTGTTTCGTACACCTGCAGGGCCGCCTCATGGGGCCCTTGGTCGCCGGTTGGGGCCGGGTAGTAAATGTCATAGACCTGCTGGTGATAGCGCCCGCCGATATCCAAGGTACGGCAAAGCTCGGCGAACGCGTGGGGGGGAATCGCCACGGTATTGGTCAAGGGCACGGTGCCCATGAAGCGCCGGTGGTCCAGCACCACCGACTTTTTCAGCAAGGCCTGCGGCGCATCCATGCCATCCGCTGCGCACGCGTCAGCATCAAAGTTGTGCAATGCCCATTGCAGGAGCGACCGGGTTGCCCGGTCGACGGCGTGTCGGGCATCGATTGCCTGTTCGGTCTGGATCAGCCTGGCATCGACCAGGTAGGTGTTGGACACCTCAACATCCAGGTCGAAGCGTGCCTTGATGGCTTGTGTGAGTTGCTCGCTGGCGAAGGTGTGCAGGTCTGGCAGCGAGGCGAACAGCGCCTGGACCTGCGCCGCGTGGCTGCGGTGCTGGGCATGTTCCTGAGCCAGCGCGCGTGCGATGTCTGGTTGATCCTGCAGCGCTGCTGCAAACCACGGCGGTACCTTGCCCTGCGCGTCGCGTAGCGACTGGTACACCTCGCTGGAGGCAGCCTTCAGCCATGGCGGGGTGGCGTGGCCTATCCGTGCGGCGTGCAAAGGCGTGTTGCGCGAGGGGGTTGGGGAAGACGGGTTCATACAAGAGCCTCCAAGCTTGGGTGGGCTCGCAAGTATGTTCAGCAGGCCGGGGCCACTGAGGTAGTTATGTGTTTTTCCCGGGCTGACGGGCGCCGCCATCCGCCTCGCAAGCGTGATAGGGCCAAGGATGGCAACAGGACATGCTCAAAGCGCAATTCAGGTTTATGATGCCCAACGGCAGACTTAATCCTCACACGGAGTGCGCAATGCAGACCCTCTACCCGCAGATCAAACCCTACGCCCGGCACGATCTGGCCGTGGAAGCGCCGCATGTGCTGTATGTCGACGAAAGTGGCTCGCCGGAAGGTTTGCCCGTGGTATTCATCCACGGTGGCCCGGGCGCCGGTTGCGACGCGCAGAGCCGTTGCTACTTCGACCCCAACCTGTACCGCATCATCACCTTCGACCAGCGCGGCTGTGGCCGCTCCACGCCCCACGCGAGCCTGGAGAACAACACCACCTGGCACCTGGTCGAAGACCTGGAACGCATTCGCAAGCACCTGGGCATCGACAAGTGGGTGCTGTTTGGCGGCTCGTGGGGCTCGACCCTGGCCCTGGCCTACGCCCAGACCCACCCCGAGCGGGTGCACGGCCTGATCCTGCGCGGCATCTTCCTGTGCCGCCCGCAGGAAATCCAATGGTTCTACCAGGAAGGCGCCAGCCGCCTGTTCCCCGACTACTGGCAGGACTACATTGCGCCGATCCCTCCAGAAGAGCGCGGCGACCTGGTCAAGGCCTTCCACAAGCGCCTGACCGGCAACGACCAGATCGCCCAGATGCACGCCGCCAAGGCCTGGTCCACCTGGGAAGGCCGTACGGCCACGCTGCGCCCCAACCCGTTGGTGGTCGACCGCTTCTCCGAGCCGCAGCGGGCGCTGTCGATTGCCCGCATCGAATGCCACTATTTCATGAACAATGCCTTCCTCAAGCCGGATCAGTTGATCCGCGACATGCCCAAGATCGCCCACCTGCCGGCGGTGATCGTGCACGGCCGCTACGACGTGATCTGCCCGCTGGACAACGCCTGGGCCCTGCACCAGGCCTGGCCCAACAGTGAGCTGAAAGTCATTCGCGATGCCGGCCATGCGGCCTCCGAACCCGGCATCACCGATGCCCTGGTGCGCGCCGCCGACCAGATGGCCCGGCGTTTGCTTGATCTGCCCCTGGAAGAAGCATGAAGGGGCTGTTGCAACGCGTGCGTGGCGCGCGGGTAGAGGTGGCCGGCGAGATCGTCGGCGCCGTCGACCAGGGCCTGCTGGTGCTGGTGGCCGTCGAACCTGAAGATACCCGGGAACATGCCGATAAGCTGTTGCACAAGCTGCTTAACTATCGCGTGTTCAGCGACGAGCAGGGCAAGATGAACCTGTCGCTCAAGGATGTCGGGGGCGGTTTGTTGCTGGTGTCGCAGTTCACCTTGGCGGCGGACACGCGCAGCGGCATGCGGCCGGGCTTCTCGACGGCGGCACCGCCTGCCCTCGGTGCCGAGTTGTTCGACTATCTTTTAGCGCAAGCGAAGGGCCAGCACGCCGAGGTGGCCAGTGGGCGCTTCGGTGCGGACATGCAGGTGCACCTGGTCAATGATGGCCCCGTAACATTTATGTTACAAATATGAGGTCAAAAACCCCTTGTTTGTAGGAGAACAAGGGGTTTTGTACGATAAATAGTTAGTCCAGCCTGATGCGTTGTCACGCGACCTGCTGGATAATCGCGCGCTGCATGGACCTGCGTTCGCAGGTTCGTTTCACTCTGACTCGAGCATTGTCTGGATCCGTTTGGGGAATCATTACGCCCTCACGGGGTCCGAACAGTGCTCGCCAACCCGGCATTAGTCGCTGGCCGTTGGTTTCATGATCTGTTTTCGGCGAGGGTTGCTCGTGATTGTTAGTCCCCATAAAGCATCAAGAATCCCCGGCATTCGGCTACGTAAGGCCCTGATGGCCAGTGTGGCACTGGTCGGCCTGATGAACGCGGGCCAGCTGTGGGCATTCAATCTTGACGATGTTGCAGCCAAGGCAAAGGATCTGGCCGGCCAGAAGTACGAAGCACCGAAGAGCAATCTGCCTGCGGTGTTCCGCGACATGAAGTTCGCCGACTACCAGAAGATTCACTTCCTGCAGGAAAAGGCCGAGTGGGCCAAGGACAAGACCCCCTTCAAGCTGTCGTTCTACCACCAGGGCATGCACTTCGACACCCCGGTGAAAATCAACGAAGTCACCGCCACCAAGGTCGAAGAAATCAAGTACGACCCGAGCCGCTTCGAGTTCGGTGACGTGCCGCACGACCCGGAAACCACCAAGAACCTGGGTTATGCCGGTTTCCGCGTGCTTTACCCGATCAACAAGGCCGACAAGCAAGACGAGATCATGACCCTGCTTGGCGCCAGCTATTTCCGCGTGGTCGGCAAGGGCCATGTGTACGGCCTGTCGGCCCGTGGCCTGGCCATCGACACCGCGCTGCCGTCGGGCGAGGAGTTCCCGCGGTTCACCGAGTTCTGGGTCGAGAAGCCGAAGGCTACCGACAAGCACCTGGTGATCTACGCCCTGCTCGACTCGCCGCGCTCCACCGGTGCCTACAAGCTGACCCTGCGTCCGGGCAGCGACACCGTGGTCGACGTCAAGTCGCGGGTCTACCTGCGTGACCACGTCAGCCGCCTGGGCATCGCGCCGCTCACCAGCATGTACCTGTTCGGCCCTAACCAGCCTTCCCGGGTCATGAACTACCGCCCGGCCTTGCACGACTCCGAAGGCCTGTCGATCCATGCCGGCAACGGCGAGTGGCTGTGGCGCCCGCTGAACAACCCGAAACACCTGGCCGTGAGCAACTTCAGTGTCGAGAACCCGCGTGGTTTCGGCCTGATGCAGCGTCATCGCGACTTCAAGGACTATGAAGACCTCGATGACAACTACCAGAAGCGCCCAAGCGCCTGGATCGAGCCAAAAGGTGACTGGGGCAAGGGCACCGTCGACCTGGTCGAAATCCCGACTGCCGACGAGACCAACGACAACATCGTGGCCTTCTGGAGCCCAGAGACCCTGCCGGAGCCAGGCAAGCC
This sequence comes from Pseudomonas sp. DCB_AW, assembly GCF_026240895.1. Taxonomy (NCBI): domain Bacteria; kingdom Pseudomonadati; phylum Pseudomonadota; class Gammaproteobacteria; order Pseudomonadales; family Pseudomonadaceae; genus Pseudomonas; species Pseudomonas sp. DCB_AW. Next base: position 3,336 of record NZ_JAPFCE010000058.1, on the reverse strand, counting down.
GTTCGAGTACGACTACCGCCTGCACTGGACCATCCAGGAAGCCCAGTTCCAGGCCCAGGACCTGGCCTCGGTCACCCAGACCCTGCGTTCTACGGGCGACGTCAAACAGTCCAACCTGATCCGTCAGCCTGACGGCAGCGTGGCGTTCATCGTCGACTTCGCCGGTGCCAACCTGGCAGCCCTGCCGGAAGACGCCGCGGTACGTAGCCAGGTCAGCGTCGGCGACAACGCCGAGGTGGTCGAGAACAACCTGCGCTATAACCCAGAGAGCAAAGGCTGGCGCCTGACCCTGCGGTTGAAGGTCAAGGAAGCCAACAAATCGACGGAAATGCGCGCTGCGCTGGTGCGCGACGTGCCTGTCGAGCCTGCCAAGCCTGCTGCCAAGGACGCCAAGCAGGACAAGGCCGCTGCCAAGCACGCCAAGGCCGAGAAAGACGCCAAGGCCGAACAACCTGCCGCCGATGCGGCGTCCACCAACGGTACCCCGGCCACCACCGAAAAAGTGCTGACCGAGACCTGGACCTATCAGTTGCCTGCCGATGAGTAACTCAAGCGCAAGGCCGGTATCGCTTGGCGAATACCTGGCCCACCTCCCACTGAGCGATGAGCAGCGCGCGGAACTCGCCAGCTGCACCTCGTTCAGTGAGCTGCACCAACGCCTGGCGGCCAACCCGGCCGCCAACGCCGCCGAGGCCGTGCAGGCCTCGGTGGGCCCGCGGTTGACCGTGGGCAGCGCCGCCGAACTCGAAGACGCCGAAATGCTCGGCGTCGACGGCAGCGGCCGGCTGTGCCTGAAAATCGCACCGCCGATCAAGCGCACCCGTGTCGTGCCCGAGCCTTGGCGCACCAACGTGCTGATCCGCATGTGGCGCCGCATGACCGGGCGCACCAACGCGCCGCAGCCAGAGCAGCGCGAGCTGCCCAAGGCCCGCTGGCGCACGGTCGGCTCGATCCGCCGTTATATCCTGCTGACCCTGATGATCGGCCAGACCATCGTTGCCGGCTGGTACATGAAGGGCATCCTGCCGTACCAGGGGTGGTCGTTCGTCGACCTCGACGAGGTGGTCAACCAGCCGCTGTGGGATACCGTCGTGCAGGTCTGGCCGTATGCCTTGCAGACGTCCATCCTGATTTTGTTCGGCATCCTGTTCTGCTGGGTGTCGGCGGGCTTCTGGACCGCGTTGATGGGCTTCCTCGAGCTGCTCACCGGGCGCGACAAATACCGCATTTCCGGCAGCAGTGCCGGCAATGAGCCGATCGCACCCGAGGCCCGCACCGCGCTGGTCATGCCGATTTGCAACGAAGATGTGCCGCGCGTGTTCGCCGGCCTGCGGGCAACGTTCGAGTCGGTGGCCGCCAGCGGCAACCTCGACCGTTTCGACTTCTTCGTGCTCAGCGACACCAACGACACCGACATCGCCGTGGCCGAGCAACAGGCCTGGCTGGACGTGTGCCGAGAGACCAAAGGCTTTGGCCGCATCTTCTACCGCCGCCGTCGGCGCCGGGTGAAGCGCAAAAGCGGCAACCTCGACGACTTCTGCCGTCGCTGGGGTGGCGAGTACAAGTACATGGTCGTGCTTGACGCCGACAGCGTCATGAGCGGCGAGTGCCTGAGCAGCCTGGTGCGCCTGATGGAGGCCAACCCGGACGCCGGCATCATCCAGACCGCGCCCAAGGCGTCGGGCATGGACACCCTGTATGCGCGCATGCAGCAGTTCGCCACCCGCGTGTATGGCCCGCTGTTCACCGCCGGCCTGCACTTCTGGCAGCTGGGCGAGTCGCACTACTGGGGCCACAACGCGATCATCCGCATGAAGCCGTTCATTGAGCACTGCGCCTTGGCGCCGTTGCCGGGCAAGGGTGCGTTCGCCGGTGCGATCCTCTCCCACGACTTCGTCGAAGCCGCGCTGATGCGCCGTGCCGGCTGGGGCGTGTGGATTGCCTATGACCTGCCGGGCAGTTACGAAGAGCTGCCGCCGAACCTGCTCGACGAGCTCAAGCGCGACCGCCGCTGGTGCCACGGCAACCTGATGAACTTCCGCCTGTTCCTGGTCAAGGGCATGCACCCGGTGCACCGTGCGGTGTTCCTCACCGGCGTGATGTCGTACCTGTCGGCGCCGTTGTGGTTCTTCTTCCTGGTGCTGTCGACGGCGCTGCTGGCGACCAACACCTTGATGGAGCCGCAGTACTTCATCGAGCCGTACCAGCTTTACCCGCTGTGGCCGCAATGGCACCCGGAGAAGGCCGTCGCGCTGTTCTCCACCACCATCGTGCTGCTGTTCCTGCCCAAGCTGCTCAGCATCATCCTGATCTGGGCCAAGGGCGCGGTCGAGTTTGGCGGGCGCATCAAGGTCACCTTGTCGATGCTGATGGAGATGCTGTTCTCCATGCTGCTGGCGCCGGTGCGCATGATCTTCCACACCCGCTTCGTGCTGGCCGCGTTCCTCGGCTGGGCCGCGACCTGGAACTCGCCGCAGCGTGACGACGACTCCACGCCGTGGAGCGAGGCCGTGCGCCGCCATGGCCCGCAAACCCTGCTGGGCTTTGCCTGGGCAGCGCTGGTGGCCTGGCTGAACCCGAGCTTCCTGTGGTGGCTGGCACCGATCGTGGGTTCGCTGGTGCTGTCGATACCGGTGTCGGTGATTTCCAGCCGTACCCGCCTGGGCCTGGCGGCCAAGGACGAGAAGCTGTTCCTGATCCCTGAGGAATACGCCACGCCGCAAGAGCTGCTGGCAACCGACCAGTACACCCACGAAAACCGCTGGCATGCCCTGCATGACGGCTTCGTGCGGGCAGTGGTCGACCCACGGCAGAACGCCCTGGCCTGCGCCATGGCGACGGCTCGCCATGGCCACGCAGCGCCAATCGAAGCGCTGCGTGCCGAGCGTGTGGCCAAGGCGCTGGAAGTGGGGCCGCAAGGGCTCGACCTCAGCACCCGCCTGGCCTTGCTCAGCGACCCGGTTGCCTTGTCGCGCCTGCATGAGCAGGTCTGGGCCGGGCACAACGCGGCGTGGATCGATGTGTGGCGTGCGTCGATCGACAACGACCCGCACTCGCCGTTGTTGCCGTTGCATCCAGAGAATGAAGGCCAACCGGCACTCGTCGGCGCCTGATAGACCCCTGGGGCCGCACTGCGGCCCATTCGCGGCACAAGGCCGCTCCTACAGATGAACGCGCATCCGGTAGGGGCGGCCGGGTGCCGCGGACGAGGGCGCGGCCCGCGCCCGCCCGATCCCCCGCGACGCGGGGGTGGGCCCCAAAGTGCCCCCCCGGGCGGGGGGCCCGGGCGGCCCTGGGGGTGCCGCGCGCGCCGTTGGTTCGCGGCGGGCGGGCGGC
>NZ_JAPFCE010000057.1:0-34978 GCF_026240895.1 Pseudomonas sp. DCB_AW | reverse complement strand
GTCAGGCCCTTCTTCTCGTTGACTGGGATCTGCAACACGCCGGGCAGTTGATATTCGACCGGGTCTTCGATAGTGATGATCTTGTCAACGCCGTGGTTGATCTCGCTGATCATGGCGTTCGCCGACAGGTAAGTTTGTGCACTGCTGGTCAGGCGCAGGGTGCCGTCTTTCGGCCCGCCGCTGGCGCCCACCTCGGTTGCTGCATTGGTGCGCAGGTAACGGTAGCCCATCTCCACCGATGCCTTGTCGGTGATCTCCTGGATCACACCTGCCTGCAGGCCCACCGCGTAGCCATAATCGGTATCACGGCTGGCACCTGGGGAATCCTGGGTCAGCTTGGTCATGCCCAGGCTGCCGCCGCCGAACAGTTTGGTGGTATCGCCCACCGGCAGGAACAGGTCATAGCTGCCCAGCAGGTTTTCCTGGCGCAACTTGAGGCCGCTGTGGTCGCCCGAGACGTTATCGTAGGTCATGTAGTAGCGACCCTGGTCGTTGATCTTACCCACGCGCACGCCCCAGGTGTCGTCCTTGCCGATGATGCCGTCGGCGTTCAGGTTGTCGGTGTTGCGTTGCAACAGGCCCGACTTGCGGACTTTATCGCTGGTCTGGCCGTAGGTCAGGCTGGCGAAGTTTTCGTCGGCGGCCTGGGCGGTGGTGATGCCTGCGGCGCAGACGGCCATGGCGGCGAGCAAGGTGTTGAAGGTTTTCATGGCTTCGTACTCCAGTTGGATGCGCTGTTTCTGTCTGGAAGCTAGAGTAAGGAGGGCACCCTGAACCGTGACTGAACCCTGGCTGAACCAGGGCTGAACGAACTGTCTGCAAGACAAGGAGTAGTAAACATGCGCGCCCTGCTGGCCCTGACCTTGATGTGCAGCGCCGCCCTCGCCCAGGCGGCGGTAGTGACCCGCGAGATCCCCTACCAGGACGACGATGGCAAGCGCTATGTCGGCTACTACGCCTATGACGATGCGCTGGACGACAAACGCCCGGGCATCGTCGTGGTGCATGAGTGGTGGGGCCTGAACGACTACGCCAAGCGCCGCGCTCGTGACCTGGCAGCCTTGGGCTACAAAGCGCTGGCGATCGACATGTATGGCGATGGCAAGCACACCGAGCATCCGCAGGATGCTCAGGCGTTCATGGCCGAAGCGATGAAAGACCCGGCTGCGGCGGCCGCGCGCTTCGACGCGGGCCTGGAGTTGCTGAAAAAACAGCCGAACGTCAACAAGCACCAACTGGGCGCCGTGGGTTACTGCTTCGGTGGCAAGGTGGTGCTCGATGCGGCGCGCCGGGGAGAAAAACTCGATGGCGTGGTGAGTTTCCATGGCGCGCTGGCCACCCAGACGCCAGCCAAGCCGGGCGTGGTCAGGGCCGACATACTGGTCGAGCACGGCGCGGCGGACAGCATGGTCACCGAACAACAGGTCGAAGCGTTCAAGGCGGAAATGGACGCGGCCAAGGTCAACTACAAATTCGTCAGCATCCCCGGGGCCAAGCATGGCTTCACCAACCCGGACGCCGACCGTTTGAGCCATGGCGAGCATGGTGGGCCGGACATTGGTTACAACAAGGCAGCCGATGAAAGCTCATGGGCGGATATGCAGGCCTTCTTCAAGAACGTGTTCAAGTAACGATCGCCGGGGCCGCTTTGCGGCCCATCGCGACGCAAGGCCGCTCCCACACAGGCGTCGCGGCTGGCACAATAGCCCCCATGAACACACTTCCCACCTGCTGCTCCCCACTTCAGCACCACTGGCCCCTGCCCCGCCCGTTGCCGGGTGCAGTGTTGGTCAGCTGTGCCTTCGACCCGGCCCACCTGGCTGCCGACGACTTCCAGCGTGCCAGCATTGCACAAAGCGCCAGCCTGCAACGCTCGGTGGCCAAGCGCCAGGCCGAGTACCTGGCCGGCCGTGTCTGCGCCCGCGCCGCCTTGCAACGCCTGGATGGCCGCGACTTTGTGCCGGGCACCCATGAAGACCGCTCGCCCATCTGGCCGGCCGGTATCCACGGCTCGATCACCCATGGCAAAGGCTGGGCCGCCGCCGTTGTCGCGGGCCAAGGCAGCTGCCGCGGCCTGGGCCTGGATCAGGAGTCGCTGCTGGATGACGAACGTGCCGAGCGCCTGATGGCGGAAATCCTCACCCCCGCCGAACTTGAGCGCCTGGACCGCCGCCAGCTCGGCCTGACAGTGACGCTGACCTTTTCGCTCAAAGAAAGCCTGTTCAAGACCCTCTACCCGCTGACTCGCCAGCGTTTCTATTTCGAGCACGCCGAAGTGCTGGAGTGGTCCGCCGAGGGCTTTGCCCGCCTGCGCCTGCTCACCGACTTGTCGACCGAGTGGCAACGCGGCAGTGAACTGCAGGGCCAGTTCTGCCTTCAGGACGGCCACCTGCTGAGCCTGATCAGCGTCTGAGATTTACTGGGGCGCCTGTGCCCGCGGCCAGCTGAGGCTGAAGCAGGCGCCGCCCAGCGCCTCGCTGCGCCCTACCGTGGCCCTGCCAGCGTGCCAGTAGATGATCCGCCGGACGATCGACAGGCCCAACCCATGCCCGCCGGATGCCCGGGTGCGGCTGTCGTCGAGCCGGGTGAAGGGCGTGAAGATGCGGTCCCAAACGCCCTCCGGGATGCCTGGCCCGTCATCTTCCACATCGACCCTGCAGCGTTGCTGCCCCAGTTGGTAACTGAGCCGAACTTCGCCTTCGGCATGGCGCATGGCGTTGCTCACCAGGTTCTGCAGCGCCCGGTGCAGGTAGCGCGGCTCGGCCTCGACCCAGGCCCCATCGGTTTCAGCCCCTTGGCAAGCACCGCGTACCACCTTGATGCCGGCCCGCAGCGGCGCCAGTTCCTCAATCACCCGGTCGAACAAGGCATCGAGGTCGACCCGCTGGAATTTCAGCGCCGGCGCACCTTGCTCAAGGCGCGCGTAAGTCAGCATCTCGTCGACCAGCTTGTCCAGGTCCTGGATGTCGCCATCCATGCCGGCCAGGTGCTTGGCGCGGGCTTGGTCGCTACTCGCGGTCTCGATCATCTCCAGGCCAAAGCGCAGGCGCGCCACCGGCGTGCGCAGCTCGTGGGACACCGCCCGCACCAGCTCGCGCTGCATGGTCAACGAGCGCTGCAGGTGCTCGGCCATGCCATTGAATGCTGCAGCCAGGCGCCCGACCGAATCGGCGTCACCGGCCGGCACACGGGTGTCCAGGCTGCCCTGGGCAATACGCGTGGCCGCAATCTCCAGGCCCGACACACGCCGCTCCAGCTGGCGCACCAGCAAATACACCACCAGCCCGATCAGGCACAGCCCGAGAAAGGCAATCAGGATCAGCAACTGCGGCGGGTACGGGTTGAGCTGATGCAACGGGCCGATTTCCAGCACCCAGGGTGACCCTGAGAGCCCAGAGAACACCCGGATCGAATCGCCATCCTTGCCCAGGGCCATGACCGTATCGCCCTCCTCTACCCGCCGCCGCTGGTCGTCATCCAAGCCGACCCGCTCCAGCCGTTGCAGGGCGATGTCGAAACCAAACCCCTTGCTCTGCTTGAGTTGCGCAAGGCGCTGCTGCTGCTCGGTCACCGGGTAACGCACCAGCTCGTCCGCCAACAGGTAAAGCGTGGCCCGGGCCAACTGCTCGCTAACCTGCTTGATCTGGGCCACCAGCAGTACATCCTCGCGGCCGACCTTGCGCAGCACCTGGGCGGCGTGCGGGCCGGTCTTTTCGACCACCACCAGGCCGCGATACAACCGGGCCCGCTGGCCACCGTCAAGGGTGCGCGCCGACATCGGCTGCAGCGCCAACGGCACCCCAAGCAAGCGCTCCCACATCAGCAATGAGCGCTTGCGTTCGGTTTCGTTCTGCACGGCCAGGTTGTCGGCCATCAGGCTGAAAGTGCCTTGGGCCAGGCCCTCGCGGTGCTGGGCGGCGCGCACTTCGTTGACCAGGTGCAGGCTGAGTACCCCGAGCAGCGCCACCAGCACCAGCACGGCGAGCATGCCGCCATAGATGCGCAGAAAGATCGAGTTGTTCATGGCGCTTCGCCGACGAACAGGTAACCCTTGCTGCGCAGGGTCTTGATCAGGCGTGGGTGGATCGGGTCGTCACCGATCTTGGGGCGGATCTTGGAAATGCGCACATCGATGGAGCGGTCCTGGCCGTCGTAGCCGACACCGCGCAGGGCGGTGAAGATCTGCTCGCGCGACAAAACCCGGCCGGCGTTGCTGGCCAGCAGCCAGAGCAGGTCGAATTCGGCGCCGGTCAGGTCTATCAGTTGCTCGCCCAGCCGCGCTTCGCGCAGGCGGTTGTCGATGCGCAGCGGGCCGAAGGCCAGGTCCAGGCGCTTGCTTTCGGGCGCTTCGCTGCGCCGCAGCAGGGCCTGGATACGCGCCAGCAACACGCGCGGGCGCACTGGCTTGCACACATAGTCGTCGGCGCCCAGGTCCAGCCCCTGCACTTGGTCGAGTTCGTCACTGCGGGCGGTGAGCATGAGGATCGGGCCAGTATATTGGCCGCGCACCCGGCGGCAGATGCTCAGGCCGTCTTCGCCGGGGAGCATGAGGTCGAGAATCACCAGGTCAGGCTGGCTGTCGACAATGCGTCGCACCGCGCGGCCGCCATCGCCCTCGACGGCCACCTCGAAGCCGTTGGCCTGGAGGTATTCGGCCGTGAGCTCGGCCAGGCGCTGGTCGTCTTCGACGATGAGGATGCGGGGGGTGGGTTGGTCCATGGCCTTTGCCTTTCAATTGTTGTTTTTCTATCGCCGATACTACGTTCCGCCCCGAGCACTGCCAACCGACCTGCAGTGCCACACTCGCCACTGGACTGAACCGTTTTTTGTGGTAGGGTTCGCGCCCTCAAAATTCTGCCTTGGGGCAGCGCACTGAAGAAAAATACTGCAAACCACTTGGCACAAGGCCTACAGGCCATACCCACAAAGTACGCACAACTTATCCACAGGCGCTCGCCTTGCAAAGACCCTGATACCGCATTATCTTGTATCCCGATCGCAGCGAACCACTACATGTTGGGGTTCGTGCAAAATCACACACAAAAGTCAACCCGGCAAATTATTCGATTTCCCGGTTGAACTTCAGGTGATTTGACCAGCCATACCGCTCCAGCGGACTACTGAACTGCAACAGCTTTTGGGTACTGCCCAAAACCTTTGACTTCGGCCAGGGAGCGGCAAGCTATTGCCCCTTATTCCTGAGTCTGTCCCGAAGTCGGTACGCCCGAGCGGGCGGATGCGCGCGCATGACGCATCCCCGCACGGGTGATCGAGCAAGTGGACGGAACGGTGGGCGCCCAAAAGGCGCCTGTACAATATAGAAACTGTGGAGACACCCACCCATGCAAACCGACACAACTCGCGAGAACCCGCAGGCCCAGGTGCCGCAGGCCGCCGATTCCAACCAGGATCTGGCTGCCACCGCCCCCGGCCAACTGCGCGTGATCAAGCGCAACGGCACTGTCGTCCCCTACACCGACGACAAGATCACCGTGGCCATCACCAAGGCGTTCCTCGCAGTTGAAGGCGGCACCGCCGCCGCCTCGTCGCGTATCCACGACACCGTCGCGCGCCTGACCGAGCAGGTCACTGCCACGTTCAAGCGTCGCATGCCATCGGGTGGCACCATCCACATCGAAGAAATCCAGGACCAGGTCGAACTGGCCCTGATGCGTGCCGGTGAGCAGAAAGTCGCCCGCGACTACGTGATCTACCGCGATCAGCGTGCAAAAGAGCGCGCCACCCGCGCCAACACCGACGCCGTGGTCGAGCCGCACCCAAGCATCCGCATCACCTTGGCCGACGGCAGCCTGGCGCCGCTGGACATGGCGCGCCTGAACACCATCATCAGCGAAGCCTGCGAAGGCCTGGCCGAAGTCGATGGCGACCTGATCCAGCGCGAAACCCTGAAGAACCTGTACGACGGCGTGGCCATCAAGGACGTCAACACCGCCCTGGTGATGACCGCCCGTACCTTGGTCGAGCGCGAGCCGAACTACTCGTTCGTCACCGCCCGCCTGCTGATGGACACCCTGCGTGCCGAAGGCCTGGGCTTCCTCAGCGTTGCCGACAGCGCTACCCACCACGAGATGGCCGAGCTGTACGCCAAGGCGCTGCCAGCCTACGTCGCCAAAGGCATCGAGTTCGAGCTGCTGAACCCGGCCCTGGCCGACTTCGACCTGGAAAAACTGGGCAAGGCGATCAACCACGAGCGCGACCAGCAGTTCACCTACCTGGGCCTGCAGACCCTGTACGACCGCTACTTCATCCACAAGGATGGCGTGCGCTTCGAGCTGCCACAGGTATTCTTCATGCGTGTGGCCATGGGCCTGGCGCTGGAAGAGAAAGAAAAAGAAGCCCGTGCGATCGAGTTCTACAACCTGTTGTCGTCCTTCGACTACATGGCCTCGACCCCGACCCTGTTCAACGCCGGTACCCTGCGCCCGCAGCTGTCCAGCTGCTACCTGACCACCGTGCCGGACGACCTGTCGGGCATCTACCACGCGATCCACGACAACGCCATGCTGTCGAAATTCGCCGGTGGCCTGGGCAACGACTGGACCCCTGTGCGTGCACTGGGCTCCTACATCAAGGGCACCAACGGTAAATCCCAGGGCGTCGTACCCTTCCTGAAAGTGGTCAACGACACCGCCGTTGCGGTCAACCAGGGCGGCAAGCGCAAGGGCGCTGTCTGTGCCTACCTGGAAACCTGGCACCTGGACATCGAAGAATTCATCGAGCTGCGCAAGAACACCGGTGATGATCGTCGTCGTACCCACGACATGAACACCGCCAACTGGATCCCTGACCTGTTCATGAAGCGCGTCTTCGATGACGGCAAGTGGACCCTGTTCTCGCCCTCGGAAGTGCCTGATCTGCACGACCTGACCGGCAAGGCCTTCGAAGAGCGCTACGAGTACTACGAAGCCCTGACCGAGTACAACAAGATCAAGGTGTTCAAGACCATCCAGGCCAAAGACCTGTGGCGCAAGATGCTGTCGATGCTGTTCGAGACCGGCCACCCATGGCTGACCTTCAAGGACCCGTGCAACCTGCGTTCGCCGCAGCAGCACGTGGGCGTGGTCCACAGCTCGAACCTGTGCACCGAGATCACCCTGAACACCAACAAGGACGAGATCGCGGTCTGCAACCTGGGCTCGATCAACCTGCCGAACCACATTGTCGATGGCAAGCTGGACACCGCCAAACTGCAACGCACCGTGAACACTGCCGTGCGCATGCTCGACAACGTGATCGACATCAACTACTACTCGGTGCCGCAAGCGCGTAACTCGAACCTCAAGCACCGCCCTGTTGGCCTGGGCATCATGGGCTTCCAGGACGCACTGTACCTGCAGCACATCGCCTACGGTTCCGACGCTGCGGTCGAGTTCGCCGACAAGTCGATGGAAGCGGTCAGCTACTTCGCGATCCAGGCGTCCTGCGACCTGGCCGACGAGCGTGGCGCCTACGAGACCTTCCAGGGTTCGCTGTGGTCCAAAGGCATCCTGCCGCTGGATTCGCAACAGATCCTGATCGAGGCCCGTGGCCAGAAGTACATCGATGTCGACCTGAACGAGACCCTGGACTGGGCGCCGGTGCGTGCTCGCGTACAAAAAGGTATTCGTAACTCGAACATCATGGCCATCGCGCCGACCGCGACCATCGCCAACATCACTGGCGTGTCGCAGTCCATCGAGCCGACCTACCAGAACCTGTACGTGAAATCGAACCTGTCGGGCGAATTCACCGTGATCAACCCGTACCTGGTTCGCGACCTGAAAGCCCGCGGCCTGTGGGACTCGGTAATGATCAACGACCTGAAGTACTACGACGGTTCGGTGCAGCAGATCGAGCGTATCCCGCAAGAGCTGAAAGACCTGTACGCCACCGCGTTCGAAGTCGAGACCAAGTGGATCGTCGATGCTGCCTCGCGTCGCCAGAAGTGGATCGACCAGGCTCAGTCGCTGAACCTGTACATCGCTGGCGCTTCGGGCAAGAAGCTGGACGTGACCTACCGCATGGCCTGGTACCGTGGCCTGAAAACCACCTACTACCTCCGTGCCCTGGCTGCGACCAGCACCGAGAAGTCGACCATCAACACCGGCAAGCTCAACGCCGTTTCCAGCGGCGGCGACAGCGCCCCGGTTCAGGCCGCCGGCCCGGCACCTGTGCCAAAGGCGTGTGCGATCGACGAGCCTGACTGCGAAGCCTGCCAGTAAGGCCTGATGCCGCAAGGGGTGCCCACGGGTGCCCCTTGCGGCATTTTTGTATCCGCGCTCCAGAGAAGCCTTGCCCTTTGCCCACCGCTCGCGCGGCTCGGTAAAAGAGCAGGACCTCTCAAAAAAAGGACGTACCCCATGGCGCGGAAAAAAGTGGCAACTCGCAAAATTGGTCGCAATGCTGAAACCGGCCGCTTCACCTCGGTCGAAGAAGCACGCAAGCACCCCAAGACACACGTGGTCGAGACCCTGCGCAAGCAGTGCAGCTAACACGCTCTGTGTAGGAGCAGCCTTGTGCTGCGAAGAGGCCGGTTATGCCAGCGAAATGTGCTGTGCATGCGCCGGCCTCTTCGCAGCACAAGGCTGCTCCTACATGACGCGCAAACCCCATATACAGTGCTTAACAAACAAAAAACCACAACATATAGTGCCAAACCTTCGTTTAGCGGCTACACTCTTGCCCGAACGAACGGCACACCCTTGGTGAACGGATGCGCGCCAAACCGGTCGAAAAAGTTACCCTCGCCGGCCAGACTCGCACCCCGATCGAAGGCGAATTCCGGTATACTGCGCCCCCTCTGAAAAGGGCACCTTTCAAGTCCCTGGCCCCTCTATGAGGCCTGGCCAGGCACAAGCACATCCAGATGTAACGAGAGTCAGCCTCTCGAGCTGTCCATTCGCCGTAACGGCCTTGCGTCAGGCATCACATTCTTAAAATCCAACCGGTTGCCTGAGGGCGACCCTCAAGCAGGAGCCAAACCATGCTGAGCTGGGACGAATTCGACAAGGAAGACGGCGAAGTAGCCGCCAAAGGCAACACCCCTGCGCAGGCCAACGCCGCTGCCACCCTCGACAAGCTCGACAGCGCCGGCGGTGCCGCCGCCCTGGAAGCCCGTGCCGCTACCGCTTCTGACTCCGAAGCCGTAAAACGCGCCAAAGCTGCCCTCGACGCCCTCGACGTTGCCGAAGGCCTGGCCGAGCTGGAAGGCTCTGCCGCCCGCGTTGCGGTCGATGAAAAGCGCATGATCAACTGCCGCGCCGACCTCAACCAGCTGGTGCCATTCAAGTACGACTGGGCCTGGCAGAAGTACCTCGACGGCTGCGCCAACCACTGGATGCCGCAAGAGGTCAACATGACCGCCGACATCGCCCTGTGGAAGAGCCAGGACGGCCTGACCGAAGACGAGCGCCGCATCGTCATGCGCAACCTCGGCTTCTTCTCCACCGCCGACTCCCTGGTTGCCAACAACCTGGCCCTGGCCGTGTACCGCCTGATCACCAACCCGGAGTGCCGCCAGTACATCCTGCGCCAGGCCTTCGAAGAGGCGATCCACACCCACGCCTACCAGTACTGCATCGAGTCGCTGGGCATGGATGAAGGCGAGATCTTCAACATGTACCACGAGATCCCGTCGGTCGCGAAGAAAGCCGCCTGGGGCCTGAAGTACACCCGCGCCATCTCCGACCCGGAATTCAACACCGGCACCCCGGAAACCGACAAAGAACTGCTGCGCAACCTGATCGCCTACTACTGCGTGCTGGAAGGCATCTTCTTCTACTGCGGCTTCACCCAGATCCTGTCGATGGGCCGCCGCAACAAGATGACCGGCGTTGCCGAGCAGTTCCAGTACATCCTGCGTGACGAGTCGATGCACCTGAACTTCGGTATCGACGTGATCAACCAGATCAAGATCGAGAACCCGCACCTGTGGGATGCCTCGATGAAAGAAGAAGCGACCCAGATGATCCTGCAAGGGACCCAGCTGGAGATCGAATACGCCCGCGATACCATGCCGCGCGGTGTACTGGGCATGAACGCAGCGATGATGGAGGACTACCTCAAGTTCATCGCCAACCGTCGCCTGACCCAGATTGGCCTGAAGGAAGAGTACCCAGGCACCACCAACCCGTTCCCGTGGATGAGCGAGATCATGGACTTGAAGAAGGAGAAGAACTTCTTTGAGACGCGTGTGATTGAGTATCAGACCGGTGGGGCGTTGAGCTGGGACTGATTGTCCAGGCTGAGCATCGAAAAGGCTGCCGAATGGCAGCCTTTTTTTTGCGTGCTAACAAGCCATCCGGTACTCGATCACCCCCGGCTTTTCAGCAATCCAGTCGTACAGCCGCTGTGCAGTCTGGTTGGTTTCCTGGGTATGCCAGTACAGCCGGTCGCACTGTTTCTCCCGTGCCTGACCCTGAACGAACTCGATCAGCTGCTTGCCAACCTGCCTCCCTCGCGCGCTTGGGCAAACGTACAGGTCTTCCAGATAGCAGAAGTCGTTACGCCCCCAAGTCGAGCGATGGAACACAAAATGGACGAAACCGAGGATGCGCTCACCGTCCGAGGCGACGGCGCAGTGCACGGGCTCTGCCGGGTCGAAAAACCGGGCCCAGGTCAGCTCGGTGGTGGCCTGGCTTAGCGCTACTTTGTAGAACGCCTGGTACTGGCCCCAATAGGCGGACCATTGAGGAAAATCGCTCTGCTTCAACTCGCGGACTGAAATCAATGCGGGTGCAACTGTCATCGTGGACCCCTTTCAATGTGGGAATGGTCTGAAAACAGGTGCATTTATAGCGATAGAATGGCCTGAATAGCCCCGCCACTTTTTGCAAGCGAACCAGACCAATGTTCAAACACGCACAACTGCAATCGGTCAAAGCCTGGATGAGCGACCCGGCCCATGGCGCGTTGTCGTTGCATGTGCGGATCCAGCGGGCGATTCGCCAATTGATCCTTGATGGCGCGCTGCCGGTCGGTAAATCGCTGCCGGCTTCACGCCCATTGGCCCAGTCGCTGGGCGTCTCGCGGGATACCGTGGAGGCGGCTTACAGCCAGTTGCATGCAGAGGGCTTCATCGAGCGTCGGGTGGGCAGCGGAAGCTTCGTCTCGCAACGCGCTCGGCATCTGCCACGGCGACAGCAAAAACGCGAAACGCGCTGCGATGAGCCACCTCAACTAAGCCGCCGGGCGATGGCCGTGCTGCAGAGCGGGGGCGTGAATAATTTCCAAGGGCCGCGCCCGTTTGCACCGGGAGTAGCCGAGACTCGGCACTTCCCCCTGGCGATCTGGGAAAGGCTGGAGCGCCAGGTGTACAAGGAATTTGGCACCCAGGCATTGGAGCACAGTGCGCCACAGGGCATGGCCTGCCTGCGCAGCGCGATCGCTGACTACCTTAACCTTGAACGGGGCGCGCAGGCGTCTGCCGACCGGGTGCTGATCCTCACCAGCTCGCAGCAGGCGCTTAGTCTATGCGCACAGGTGCTCATGGATGCAGGCGATCAGGTACTGGTCGAAGACCCGCTCTACCAAGGCACGCGCAAAGCCGTCGCGGCAGCAGGCCTCGAAGGCGTGCCCGTGCCAGTGGATGAAAACGGCCTGCAGGTGGAACGCATGGCGCGGTTGGCCGCCAATGCCAGGGCGGTGTTTCTGACGCCGTCCCATCAATATCCCACCGGCGCCACATTGTCGCTGGACAGGCGCCTGCAGGCCATCGAGTGGGCAAGGCAGCAGCGCGCCTGGATCATCGAAGATGACTACGACAGCGAGTTCCACTACGAGGGCCGGCCGACCGCCTGCGTGCAGGGCCTGGACCCGCATGAACGCACGCTGTACATCGGCACGTTCACCAAATCGCTGTTCGCCGGGCTGCGCATCGGCTACTTGCTGTTGCCATCTGCTCTCGTCGCGCCGATGACCAATGCACGCACGCTGCAGGATGGGCATACGGCCTCCATTGCCCAGCTGACCCTGGCGCGGTTCATGGAGGGCGGGCACTACACGGCGCATGTGCGGAGCATGCGGGCGCTGTATGCCGCGCGCCGGGACATGCTGGCCGAGCTTGTGCACAAGCACTTGGGGGCGTTTCTGGCGCCAAGCATTCCGGCCGGGGGGCTGCAGATGCCCTGCCACTTCGTGCAGGACTTGCCGGAAGATGCGTTAGTGAGGGCGGCGCATGCGGCGGGGATCGACCTGTTGGGGCTCGGCAGTTTGTATGCATCGCCGAGGAATGATGCGGGCCTGTTGATGGGGTTTGCGGCACTGACGCCTGGCGAGATGCGTGTAGCGGTGGGGAAGCTGGCGAAGGTGTTTGCGGGGCTCAAGTAGTGGCCTCGCCCCCGCCACAAAGGCATCGATGTGCCGTACTGGGGCGCCCAGAGACGTGGTCGAGGGTGAGACCGTTGCTAAGTCTAGAAGCAATTGCGGCTGCTTCAACTCACCGACTGGAGCAGCGCACTGTTTTCGTCGATACGGCCTTGCACGGTTTGCAGCGTTTCCTGGGTGATCATCTGCGGATACCTACGCTCGGCCATGTACCTAAACTGGCTCGCTGCAGCGCATATGCGGTCGATGATGGCGGCGGCGGACGCCGGCGTAATGTCTGCTTCGCTTGCCAGGCGCAGTATCGCTTTCCGGTCGATCGCCAAGGCCTCCCCCATCACATCCATCTGATGATAGCCGCCAGGGCCTTCGCAAAAGGTCACGTCATACGCGGGTGCCAGTTTCCACTCGCCTGCTCGCGACATCACGTAGGAAAAATTCTTGGGATGGTCATCGCGGTTATTGAACACCACGTTAAAAACAACTCGCTCAAAGGCGCGCGCTTTCTCTCGCAGGTCGTTGGTGCACAGATGAGTCGCCCGCAAGAAGTTGACGTAATCCAGGGCACCGGGTGACCTGAAGTCGGCGCCGGTATAGGCCGCCAAGCTCTGCATCGGCACACGCAGATCCCCCTGGCGATCAAAACGTCGGCTGGCGAAAGCGGCCAGCCCATTTGGCAAACTGAAATGCTGGGTATCAGGCGTCGCAATGCCGCACTGACGTAGGCACTCGGCATAGACCATTTCGATAGCGCAGACTTCAGGGTGCTCTTCTCTCGCCGGGAACTTGATCAGCCAAGCTTCCAGGCCTGCCCTGGCAACGGTAGTAAATGCTCACCCCAACCTTCGTAATAGATGCGCACTTGCTCAAGCATTGTCGTGTTTACTCCTGATACGCTGCCGCTTGGCACTCTGCTCGTAGCGATGCAGGTCAGCGAGGCTGTCAAGCTTGGGCAAGAAAAGGCCTTCTAGCTCCTTGCCGCGCCCCAGCACCATGGCCACCTTGACCAGGTTCTCAAAGCCGACATTTCGCCCAGCCTCTAGATTGGACACGGTATTGGTAGCGATACCCGCCCTGCCAGCCACATCGGCCTGCGTCATCTGCTGCGCTAGCCGCTCGGTGCGCAAACGTTCGCAAAGGCGCTTCACGACTTCGCTCGGCTTACTGAGGCTTAAATCCAGCATAGCAGGTATTAACTCCATGAAATCCACTTAACACACAAGATAGCAGTAGTAGGCCCTGCCCGTGATCAACGTCAATAATCACAATATTTTGTGCCTTATTGATGAAACAATCAGTTTAGCAACAAAATAATGGAATTAAATTAAGATACGCATACACGATCTTGATCGTCATGGAGGTTAGAGAAAATCAAGACCCCCTACCCTACACAAGACTCAGTCATCGTATCTCCATACGAACCCCTGGCCCCCGGTATAGAGCCCACCACCCCTCATACCACCCAGAATGCCGCGACAACATCTCACCCTCACCACACCACAAAGCGTTGACATCCCCACCACCACTTGATAAAAATCGCCACAGTTGTACGACAACGCATAACAAAAACAACAATCCGTGGACGATCCCCATGTCGACTTCAATCGCGCTATACCCCCGCGTTGCACCTTTCCCGATTTCGTCACCTGCGGCCACCTAGGGCCGTAAGCCCGTTTCACCCTCCCTGGCCGTGACCGGCCCGTTACCTACCCGCCCCTACCGCTGGCCGCTTGCGCGTGCACGGTGGACGGGCCGCCACACCCTTTTGTGGAGCACAACAATAATGAGAATCTGCCAAACCCTTCCCTTTGCCCTGCTCGGCGTCGGCATGCTCGGCAGCCTGCCGGGTACCACGCTGGCGGCGGGCTTTGTCGAGGATGCCAAGGCCACGCTCGGCCTGCGCAACTTCTACATCAACCGCAACTTCACCAACCCCAGCAACCCGCAAAGCAAGGCCGAGGAATGGACGCAGAGCTTCATCCTCGATGCCCGCTCGGGCTTTACCGAGGGGCCGGTGGGGTTCGGTGTGGATGTGCTGGGCATGTGGTCGGTGAAGCTTGATGGCGGTGGCGGCACCTACGGCACCGGGCTGCTGCCGCGCCACGACGATGGGCGCCCAGCCGATGACTTCGGGCGCCTGGCGGTGGCGGGCAAGGCGCGGATCTCGAAGACCGAGCTTAAGATCGGCGAATGGATGCCGGTGCTGCCGATCCTGCGCTCCGACGACGGCCGTTCGCTGCCGCAGACGTTCCGCGGGGGGCAGGTCACCTCCAACGAGATCGCCGGGCTGACGCTGTATGGCGGGCAGTTCCGTGGCAACAGCCCGCGCAATGACGCGAGCATGGAAGACATGAGCTATGGCGGGGCGCTTTCGGATCGCTTCAACTTCGTCGGCGGCGAATACAAGTTCAACCAGGACCGCACACTGGTCGGGCTGTGGAATGCGGTGCTCAAGGACGTCTACCAGCAGCAATACCTGCAACTGAGCCACAGCCAGCCAGTGGGTGACTGGACCCTGGGCGCCAACCTGGGCTACTTCCATGGCGATGAAGACGGCTCCGAGCGTGCCGGGCAGCTGGACAACAAGACCTACTCGGGGATGTTCTCGGCCAAGTATGGCGGCAACACCTTCTGGGTTGGGCTGCAAAAAGTCGATGGCGATACCTGGATGCGGGTCAATGGCACCAGCGGCGGGACGCTGGCCAACGATAGCTACAACTCCAGTTTCGACAATGCCAACGAACGCTCGTGGCAGGTGCGGCATGACTTCAACTTCGTCACCGTCGGGGTGCCGGGTTTGACGCTGATGAACCGTTATATCAGCGGGCAGGATGTGCACACCGGTGCGGTTACCGATGGCAAGGAGTGGGTGCGGGAAACCGAGCTTGCGTATGTGATCCAGAGCGGGGCGTTCAAGGATTTGAGTGTGAAGTGGCGGAACTCGAGCATTCGCCGGGATTACAGCAACAACGAGTTTGATGAGAACCGGTTGATCTTCAACTATCCGTTGTCGCTGTTGTAACAAGAGGCTAGCGCGCTCCGTGTAGGAGCGGCCTTGTGTCGCGAAAGGGGCGCGCAGCGGCCCCAGCAATGGTAAGGGCTGCGCAGGTTTGGGGCCGCTGCGCAGCCCTTTCGCGACACAAGGCCGCTCCTACAGTGGATTGCGTTAGCCGGTAAAACCCACTCACGGCTCATTGACAACAGCCAACCCCACTGCCAATAATTCACTTAGTCATACGACAACCTACAACAACTAACAACGAGCCGGCCATGACCCCAACTCCCCTCAATCGCCTGCTGCTCACCGGAGCCGCAGGCGGCCTGGGCAAGGTCCTTCGCGAACGCCTGCAAGGCTACGCCGAGGTCCTGCGCCTTTCCGATATCAGCCCGATGGCACCTGCCGCGGGCCCGCATGAAGAGGTGGTGGCCTGCGACCTCGCCGACAAGGCAGCGGTCCACGCCCTGGTCGAAGGCGTAGACGCCATCATCCACTTCGGTGGCGTGTCCACCGAGCATTCCTTCGAAGACATCCTCGGCCCCAACATCTGCGGCGTGTTCCACGTCTACGAGGCGGCGCGCAAGCATGGCGTCAAGCGCATCATCTTCGCCAGCTCCAACCACACCATCGGTTTCTACC
This sequence comes from Pseudomonas sp. DCB_AW, assembly GCF_026240895.1. Taxonomy (NCBI): domain Bacteria; kingdom Pseudomonadati; phylum Pseudomonadota; class Gammaproteobacteria; order Pseudomonadales; family Pseudomonadaceae; genus Pseudomonas; species Pseudomonas sp. DCB_AW. The sequence goes on along the minus strand of NZ_JAPFCE010000057.1, from coordinate 19,020 downwards.
GCCAGGACGAGCGCATCGACGCCCACTCCCCGCGCCGCCCCGACAGCTACTACGGGCTGTCCAAATGCTACGGCGAAGATGTCGCCAGCTTCTACTTCGATCGCTATGGCATCGAGACCGTGAGCATTCGTATCGGCTCGTCGTTCCCGCAACCGCAGAACCCGCGGATGCTCTGCACCTGGCTGAGCTACGACGACCTGGTTCAGCTGATCGAGCGCGGGCTGTTCACGCCCGATGTCGGCCACACCATCGTCTATGGCGCCTCCGACAACCGCACCGTGTGGTGGGACAACCGCCATGCCGCGCACCTGGGCTATGCGCCTAAAGACACCTCCGAGGTGTTCCGCGAGGCCGTCGAAGCCCAACCGGCGCCCGCCGCCGATGACCCGAGCATGGTCTATCAGGGCGGCGCTTTCGCCGTGGCCGGACCGTTCAACTGACCCCGCGCGCCAGGAGGCACGGCCATGAACTGCGAACTGATCGTCGACGCCCGCAACGGTACCGGCGAAAGCCCTGTGTGGCACCCTACCGAACAGGCCCTGTACTGGGTCGACATCCCTGCCCGCACACTGCACCGCTGGCAGCCCAATGGGGCCCAGCAGGCGTGGCAAGGTGACGAAATGCTCGCCTGCATCGCCCGCACCGAACACGGGTGGGTCGCGGGGATGGAAAGCGGCATCTTCCACCTCGAACCCAAGGCCGACGGCAGCCTCGACAGCCGCCTGCTCAGCACCGTCGAACATGCCCAGGGCGGCATGCGCTTCAACGATGGGCGCTGCGACCGCCAGGGCCGCTTCTGGGCCGGCACCATGTTGATGGACATGCCGCAGGGCGCCCATGTCGGGGCGCTGTACCGGCATGACGGCGAAGGGCACCTGCACCTGCAGCAGGACGGCATGATCGTGCCCAATGGCCTGGCCTTCAGCCCCGACGGCACGCGCATGTACCTGTCGGACTCGCACCCCAACGTGCAGAAAATCTGGGTGTTCGACTACGACATCGACAGCGGTACGCCCCACAACAAGCGGTTGTTCGTCGACATGCATGCCTACCCTGGCCGCCCCGACGGCGCCGCCATCGACCAGGACGGCTGCTACTGGATCTGCGGCAACGACGCCGGCCAGGTCCACCGCTTCACCCCCGATGGCCGCCTGGACCGCTCGCTCAATGTACCGGTGAAAAAACCGGCCATGTGCGCCTTTGGTGGCGCCAACCTGGACACCCTGTTCGTCACCTCGATCCGCCCTGCGGGCATTGACCTCTCCGACCAGCCGCTGGCCGGCGGGGTATTTGCCTTCGAACTCGGCGTCAAAGGCCTGGAGGAGCCTGCCTACCGGGGCTGAACACCTGCTCTGCAACACACTTGCACACACGAAACCGGATAATAAAAACCACGGAGTTTCACCATGACCTTCAAACGCAAGCTGCTCCTTGCCGTACTCCCCTTCGCCTTCAGCCTGTCGATGCCGGCCTCCGCGCTGGACATCAAGTTCGCCGAGATTCACCCGGCCGGCTACCCGACCGTGGTCGCCGAACAGAACATGGGCAAAAAGCTCGAAGCCGCCAGCAATGGCGAGATCACCTTCAAGATGTTCCCCGGTGGGGTGCTTGGCTCCGAGAAGGAAGTGATCGAGCAGGCACAGATCGGTGCCGTGCAGATGACCCGCGTCAGCCTGGGGATCGTCGGCCCGGTGGTGCCGGACGTGAACGTGTTCAACATGCCGTTCGTGTTCCGTGACCATGAACACATGCGCAAGATCATCGACGGTGACATCGGCCAGGAAATCCTCGACAAGATCACCAACTCCGAATTCAACCTGGTGGCCCTGGCCTGGATGGATGGCGGCTCGCGCAGCATCTACACGAAAAAACCGGTGCGCAGCCTTGAAGACCTCAAGGGCATGAAGATCCGTGTGCAGGGCAACCCACTGTTCATCGACATGATGAACGCCATGGGCGGCAACGGCATTGCCATGGACACTGGCGAAATCTTCAGCGCCCTGCAGACCGGCGTGATCGACGGCGCCGAGAACAACCCGCCGACGCTGCTCGAGCACAACCACTTCCAGAGCGCCAAGTACTACACCCTCACTGGCCACCTGATCCTGCCGGAGCCGGTGGTGATGTCCAAGACCACCTGGAACAAGCTCACCGCAGACCAGCAGGCACTGGTGAAGAAAGTCGCGCGTGAAGCGCAGATGGAAGAGCGTGCGCTGTGGGACGCCAAGTCTGCGGCCAGCGAAGAGAAGCTCAAGGCGGCCGGTGTCGAGTTCATCACCGTCGACAAAAAGCCGTTCTTCGACGCCACCGCATCGGTCCGCGAGAAGTACGGTGCACCGTACGCCGACCTGATGAAGCGTATCGACGCCGTCCAGTAATACCGGCCCCTTCCAAGACGACCTCGACAGTGCGGCGGCCGCCGCGCTGTCGCTTTGGTGATGCCTATGAAATCGCTTTTCCTGAGCGTGAACGACACGCTGTACCGCGGCTGCATCTGGATTTCGGGCCTGTCGATCCTGGCCATGACGCTGATCATTCCGTGGGGCATCTTCGCCCGCTACGTGCTGGGCACCGGTTCCAGCTGGCCTGAGCCGGTCGCGATCCTGCTGATGGTGGTGTTCACTTTCGTCGGCGCCGCCGCCAGCTACCGGGCCGGCGCGCACATGGCGGTGGCGATGATCACCGACCGCCTGCCCACCCTGCAGCGCCAGTTGGTTTCACTGCTGGTGCAACTGCTGATGATCGTGGTGTGCGTGTTCATGACCTATTACGGCACCAAGCTGTGCATCACCACCTGGAACCAGTCGCTGGCCTCGCTGCCAGGCATACGCGTGGGCATGACTTACGCGCCGATCCCGGTGGGGGGCGTGCTGACGCTGATTTTTGTCGTGGAAAAACTCCTGCTGGGCGACCAAAGCAACCGCAAGGTGGTGCGTTTCGACCTGGCTGAAGAAAGCGAAGGAGCTGCGTAAATGGATGCGTTCATTCTGTTGGGCAGTTTCATCGCGCTGATCCTGATCGGCATGCCGGTGGCTTACGCCCTAGGCCTATCTGCGCTGATCGGCGCCTGGTGGATCGATATCCCGCTGCAGGCGATGATGATCCAGGTGGCCAGTGGGGTTAACAAGTTTTCGCTGCTGGCGATTCCGTTCTTCGTACTGGCTGGCGCGATCATGGCCGAGGGCGGCATGTCCAGGCGGCTGGTGGCGTTCGCCGGGGTACTGGTGGGCTTCGTGCGGGGCGGGTTGTCGCTGGTCAACATCATGGCCTCGACCTTCTTTGGCGCGATTTCCGGCTCGTCGGTGGCCGACACCGCGTCGGTGGGCTCGGTGCTGATCCCGGAGATGGAGCGCAAAGGCTACCCGCGTGAATTCTCCACCGCCGTGACCGTCAGTGGTTCGGTGCAGGCGCTGCTGACCCCGCCCAGCCACAACTCGGTGCTGTACTCGCTGGCCGCGGGGGGCACGGTGTCGATCGCCTCGCTGTTCATGGCCGGGGTGATGCCTGGGCTGTTGCTGAGCGCGGTGATGATGGGCCTGTGCCTGATCTTTGCGAAAAAGCGCAACTACCCCAAAGGCGAAGTGATCCCGCTGCGCCAAGCGCTGAAAATCGCTGGCGAAGCGCTGTGGGGGCTGATGGCGATGGTCATCATCCTCGGCGGTATCCTGTCGGGCGTATTCACCGCGACCGAGTCGGCCGCCGTGGCCGTGGTCTGGTCGTTCTTCGTGACCATGTTCATCTACCGCGACTACAAGTGGCGTGACCTACCCAAGTTGATGCACCGCACGGTACGCACCATCTCGATCGTGATGATCCTGATCGGTTTTGCCGCAAGCTTCGGCTACGTGATGACGCTGATGCAGATCCCCTCGAAGATCACCACGGCGTTCCTGACCCTGTCGGATAACCGCTACGTGATCCTCATGTGCATCAACTTCATGCTGTTGCTGCTGGGCACGGTGATGGACATGGCGCCGCTGATCCTGATCCTGACCCCGATCCTGCTGCCGGTGATCACGGGCATCGGCGTAGACCCGGTGCAATTCGGCATGATCATGTTGGTGAACCTGGGTATCGGCCTGATCACACCGCCGGTGGGCGCGGTGCTGTTCGTCGGTTCGGCCGTCGGCAAGGTGAGCATCGAGTCGACGGTGAAGGCGCTGCTGCCCTTCTACCTGGCGTTGTTCCTGGTACTGATGGCCGTGACCTACATCCCTGCCATCTCGCTCTGGCTGCCCAGCGTGGTGCTGTAAAGCCAAATGGGGCCGCTTGCGGCCCCATCCTCTTTTGCAAATGGATCCTGCACATGGCTGTTCCCTCCTCTGCCACTCCCCTCTTTCCTCGCAAGCTGGCGCTGGCGCTACTGGCGCTGCTGGCCTGCTCGTTCGCCGCCAACCACGTTGCCGCACGCATCGCCTTCGATGACGGCACCGGCGTGCTGCTGGCGATTCTCTGCCGCTCCGGCATCACCTTTCTGGTCCTGGCCTGCCTGCTGCTGTGGCAACGCCAGGCAGTGGGCCTGCCGACCGGCACACGGCGCTGGCAATTACTGCTTGGCCTGCTGATCGCCACGCAGAGCCTGTGCCTGTATTCGGCGGTGGCGCGCATCCCGGTGGCACTCGCGCTACTGGTGGGCAATACCTTCCCGATGTTGCTGGCGCTGCTCACGTGGGCGTTGGGCGGTGCACGCCCGACTGGCCGCACCGTGCTGTTCATGGGCCTGATTCTGTGCGGCCTGGTGCTGGCGCTGGATGTACCGGCACGGCTGGCCGACAGCGCCGACGCCAACCCGCACTGGGCCCTGGGCGTCAGCCTGGCCTTCTGCGCCGCGTGCGCCTTCGCCTGCGCGCTGTGGATTACCGATCACAAACTGGCCGCCGTACGCGGCCCGGTACGCAGCCTGCTGACCTTGCTGATCGTGTTCTCCAGCATGCTGGTGGCAGGCGCAAGCGGCGTGATGCCTTCCGGGCTGTCGCTGCCCGCCAGCAGCAGCGGCTGGGCGGCCTTGGCCAGCCTGGTGGTGCTGTATGGCGTGGCCTTCACCCTGCTGTTTGTCTGTGTGCCCCGGCTGAACATGGCGCAGAACGCGCCGGTGATGAACATCGAACCGATCGCCACTTTGCTGCTGGGCTGGGCGTTGCTGGATCAGCGCCTGAGTACCTTGCAACTGATCGGCGGTGCCGTGGTGGTGTGCGGCATCGTGCTGCTGACCTATCGCCGGGCGAGCTGAGCAAACATTCTGAAAGGAGCCGTTGATGGCTGTCACCGAACTGCACCTGCAAGACCACCTGACCCGCCTGAGCCTGGCGCCGGACCTGGGCGCCAGCCTGATCAACTGGGAAGTGAAAGCGACCGGGCAGGCGCTGCTGCGCCACTCTGACCAAGACGCGCTGGCCAGCGGCACGCCGCGGCAACTGGCGTGCTACCCACTGGCGCCTTGGTCCAACCGGATTGCCCAAGGGGGTTTCGAGCGGCCCGAGGGTTGGCTGGCGCTGGCGCCCAACACCGCACACGACCCCTACCCGATTCATGGCACCGCCTGGCAGCAGGCCTGGCAGGTGGACCACCACAGTGAACGCCGTGCCCGGCTAACGCTCGACAGCCAGTTGCCCTTTGCCTACCGGGCGACGCTGGATGTGCACCTGCTCGACGGGTGCCTGAACCTCGACTTGCATGTGACCCACCTGGATCAAACGGCCACCTGGTATGGGCTGGGGCTGCATCCTTATTTCCCGCGGTATTCGGACACCCGGCTAAGCGCTGCGGCGCAGCATGTGTGGCTGGCAGAAGAGGGGCGGCTGCCGTCGTACCCGGCTGAGCTGCCTGATGACTGGTGCTTCGACAGCCCGGGCGCGTTGCCGACCAGGGTGGTCGATCATGCGTTCGGTGGTTGGCCTGGCAGCTGCGTGATCGCACAGCCCAGCGCAGGCTATGCCCTGGAATGCACGGCCAGTGGGTGTGAGCACTTTCTGTTGTTCTGCCCACCGGGCAAGACATTTTTCTGCTTCGAGCCGGTCAGCCACCCGATCAACGCGCATCACCTGCCAGGGCGGCCAGGGTTGCGGTTGTTGCAGCAGGGTGAGGCGATGAGCTTGGGGTTCAAGATGCAGTATCGGGCGCTGTAGGGGGTTGCCTGTATAGGGGTCGCTTTGCGCCCCATCGCCGTTCAAGCCAGCTCCCACAGGTGCGGCGCTAGCCTTGGAGGCTACACAGTTCGGGTGGGAGCAACTGTCTTGTTCAAATTTCTGGGGGCATTCCATCCTCTGGGAAATCAGCCAGCCCTTTGGATCGCGTTGTCGAGCAGAGAACAAAGATCGCAAGCGAGTTGCTGACCCTGTGGGAGCGGGTTTACCCGCGAACACGGGCGAAGCCCGTGCCATCCAAGGTGGTGCCTCCTTCGCGGGTAAACCATTCCTACAGAAATCACGCTGCGCCTTGAGCTTGCGCTGTACTTTCAGGCTTTGTCAGCGGTTGCTCTCGCCATGGCGTGCCCGTCCGGATTATCGCGTTGAGTTGCACGATGAACACTCGCATACACGCCACGATAGCAACCTTGGCGAGTTTTCCTCGCCCTCTCAGTGCGTCATAACGCGCCTTCATGCCCGGGTTGTGCCTCACCGCTACCCAGCACGCCATGTACAACGCACGCCTGACTTGCGATCTGCCACCCGAGATATAGCGCTTGCCCACGGATTTCCCACTGTCGTGGTTGAACGGCGCAACTCCGACCAATGAGGCGATCTCCCTAGACTCCACACGCCCCAGCTCTGGTAGCAGCGCCACCAGCTTGGCGGCGGTCACCATCCCGATACCCTTGACCTGAATCAGCTGAGCGATCCGTTCGTCATTAAGCGTCGCGGCCTGTTGCTTGATTCCCTGTTCAATCAGCTTGATCTGCAGCCTGAGGTGCTGAATATGGGATTTCAGAAGGTCGACAACCACCTGTGACTGCGCTTGTTTGAGGCGTCGGCGATCATCATCTCGCTGCTGAACGAAGCGATCACGTTGCTGCAGAAGTTCACGCAGCAAAGCCCTGTCTGGACTGATCTGCAGGGTGGCTTTGTCGGGAATGACTTCAGCAAAATGCGCCAGAGCCTCAGCGTCAATCGCGTCGGTCTTGGCTTTGATGCCCATGGAGTCAGCGAACGACCTGGCTCGTTTGGGATTGACGCGGATAACCTTGTAACTCGCGTCCTGCAGAAAGCGCAGGATATCGCGTTCGTACCCGCCCGTAGCCTCAAGCAGGATACGTTTGATGCTGAATCCTCGAAGCCAATTCTCCAGCTTCTCAAAGCCTGCCGGATCATTGCTGACACTGCATTTGATGCCTTGAGGCCGCACCGCCACATCCAATGACGCGCTAGAAACATCGACACCCACGAAGGAAACCATGACCAAAATCTCCTAGACTCAGCAGAGTGAGAGAACTTTGGCTTGGCCCACGCTTGTGATTCGAGATCAGAGCCGCATCCAACTGTTCGGGCTCTCGCCAAAGTGGAACGGTGAATGGCAGCGTGTGCTCCCACTCGTGCTCGCAGCACCTCTGGCAGTCAGCTTGCCATTCACCGCTCTCACTCCTGATTCTAATACCCCGCCAAGACACAAGCTGGCTTGCCGGCGATGGGCTGCAGAGCAGCCCCGCGATCTCAAGCTTTAAACCAGCACTTCGCCGGTGGCCACGCCCTGCCGCGCGACCGGCTCACCCCGTACCTCACGCGCAACCTTCCACACCAGCACCGCCGCAACGATGTCGAACGCTGCCAGCACCACGAACAGCGGGCTGTAGCCGATCTGCGTCACCAGGATGCCAAACACCAGGGTAAACACCGCCGCGCCCAGGTACCCGCACATCCCGCCCATACCTGTCGCGGTGGCCACCTGGTCCTTGCTGAACGAGTCCGACGTAATCGAATACAGCGCCCCCGACAGCGTCTGGTGCGCAAAGCCACCCATGCACAGCAGCAAAATCGCGGTATACGGGCTTTCAACCAAGCCAATGCACGCCGGGCCGATCATGCAGCTGGCACCGAACACCAGCACCATCTTGCGCGAGGTGAACAGCGACACCTTCAAGTGACGGTGGAACAGCGGGCTCAGGTAACCACCGAGCACACAGCCGATGTCGGCCGCGAGAAACGGCAGCCAGGCGAACATCGCCACTTCCTTGATGTTCATGTGCCGCTCGGTCATCAGGTACAGCGGGATCCAGGCATTGAAGGTTTGCCAGGCCGGCTCCGAGAGGATGCGCGCGGAGGCGATGGCGTAGAAGTTTCGGGTCTTGAAGATGCGTTTCCAGGCGCCCTTCTCGCGCTTCTCTTCCTTGAAGTGCGCTTCCTGGCCAGACAGGATGTAGTCACGCTCTTCGCTGCTCAAGCGCTTCTGATCGCGAGGGTGTTTGTAGAACAGCATCCACAAAACCGTCCAGACGATGCCGGACACCCCGACCATCACAAAGGCCAGTTGCCAGCCGCTGTGCAGGATGGCCCACACCACCAGAGGCGGCGCCAGCAACGCACCCAGCGAAGAGCCGATGTTGAACCAGCCGATCGCCACCGACCGCTCTTTGGCCGGAAACCATTCAGTGGTGGCCTTGACCCCGGCAGGCAAGCCGGCTGCTTCGGTCATGCCCAGCAGCCCGCGCATGAAGGCCATGCTTTGCCAGCCCGTGGCCAAAGCTGCGCCAGCACACGCCACCGACCAGGCCATGGCGAACACGGCAAAACCGAGCTTGGTCCCGATGAAGTCGATAAACCAGCCGGCGATCGGCTGCATAAGGGCGTAGCACACCTGCCAGGCGGCGACGATCTTGGCGTATTGCTCGGTCGTGATGGAGAGGTCGGTCATCAAGGTGGGGGCAGCCACCGAGAGGGTATTGCGGGCGAGGTAGTTGACGACGAGCCCAGCCGTGACGAGGCTGACCATCCACCAACGGATGCCTTTCATCTTCATGGTTCACCTGAATCTTATTTTTAGAGGTGCGGGTGAGGTGCCTCAACGCTGGCAGCGCTAATTGAGACAATTTGTTTCAGGCGCAAGATTGCCATGTCGTAGGTCGTCGTACAACATAAATTGTTAACGAATGTGTATATTCAGGGGTGCTATTGCAGTGGGTTGTACGACCTCAATCCAGCCCTTGGGCTCGAAGCGCCTGGGCTAGCATGTCGATGAAGGTCCTGACTTTGGCGGACCCGTACTTGCTCTCCCGGTGCAGCACATGAATCGGCCAGGGGGCTTCTTCGTACTCGGCCAAAATGACCTGCAACTGCCCGTTCGCTATCTCGTCCGCCACTTGGTACGACAGCAACCGTGCGATCCCCAGCCCGCCACTGGCTGCGGCAATCGCCCCATCATTGCTGGTCACGGTCAGCCGCGGCTTCATGCGGACCAGGGTCGGCTCATCCGTCACGCCGAAGCGCCAACCGGCCCGGGGCGACAAGTTGGTGGTGCCGATCACCGCATGGCCTGGCAAGTCCGATGGGTGTTGCGGCACGCCGTGGCGCGCCAGGTAGTCCGGCGAGGCGCAGAGCATGCGCCGCACCCTGCCCACCCGCAGCGCCTTCAGGCCGGAGTCTGGCAGCGGGCCGATGCGCACAGCCACGTCCATGCCCTCCTCAACCATGTTCACCACCCGGTCGAGGAAGTACGCAGACACGTCGACCTCGGGGTATTGCTGCAGGTAACGAACGATGCACGGCATGACGAACTTCTTGCCGAACAGGATCGGCGCGGTAACGGCCAAGTCACCCTTGGGCGTGGCGTTGATGCCGGCCGCGGCTTCATTGGCCTCGTGGATGCTGGCGAGAATATGCCGGGTGTCCTCCAGGTAGCGGCCACCCGCTTCGGTCAGGCGCACGCTGCGGGTGGTGCGCAGCAGCAGTTTGACCCCCAACTGGTCCTCCAGAGCACTGACAGCACGGGTTACCGCGGCGGGCGAGATGTCCAACCGGCGGGCGGCAGCGGCGAAGCTCTCCAGCTCACCGACTGCTACGAACACCTTCATCAGGTGAATCTGATCCATGCCGGCTCCTGGGATGTCGGGGGGTGTGGATTATCGATTATCTGCGGTTTTTTCGCTGCCCTGTGAGCGGTCACAACAGACAGCACTACAGTTCCAGCACCAAGGCCTGCGCGCCCTCCTCCACTTTAGCCGGCACGGCACAGCAGATCAGCGCCGTACCGCTTTCCGGCATCTCGGCAGGCGGGTTCGGGTAATGCACCTGCCCACTCACCACCTTGGTCTTGCAGGTGCCGCATGAACCACCCCGACAGCTGAAATCCGGCGACAACCCACGCGCCTCGGCAAGCTCCAGCAAAGTGCCGCTACCCGGTGCCCAGCGCGCCTCCTTGGCCGAGCTGGCGAAGTACACCGGCACCGCTTCGCTGGCAGCCGGGGGCTGCTGCAGCACCGGCTGGTCGTCGTCGGTGTGCCGCCTGAGCGTCGATGGCCCAAAGGCTTCGGCATGGATACGTGCGTCGGGTACATGCACGGCACGCAGCCCTTCGTACAGGTCCTGGGTAAAACTCGCTGGGCCACACACATAGAAATCGTAGTCATCCAGCGCCAGCTGGGCTTTCACCTGCTCAATGCCCAGCCGGCCAGCATGCTCGTAGTCGCGCCCCCTGACGGCCTCGGCCTCAGGCTGGCTCAGGCAACGGTGCACACGCAACCATTCGCCCGCTTGCTGGCGCAGCGCCGCCAGTTCTTGCTGGAAGGGCAAGTCCGCCAGGCTTCGCGCACCGTGAAACAGGTGAATAGGCCGCGCCTGACGCCGGGCCAATTGTGCTCGTAGCATGGCGATCAATGGCGTGATACCCACGCCCGCGCCAATCAGTACAATCGGCCGTGCGCTTTGCTCATCCAGGGTAAAACTGCCCATGGGCAGGCGCACATCGAGCAGGTCCCCCACCGCAATGCGCTCATGCAGATAGCGCGATACCGGGCCCTGGGCCTTGACGCTGATGCGCAGGTAACCGTCCGACGGGGCGCTGGAAACGCTGTAGGTACGAATCAGCGGGGCATCGCTGCCCAGCGCGATACGCACAGGAATATGCTGCCCTGGCGCAAACTGCACGGGTGCATCTGCCGCCAGGTAGAACGAGCGAATATCACGGCTCTCCTGCTCTAGGCGCACCACCCGCCACGCCTGCCATTGACGCTGACGCTCACGCTGTTGCAGGCGTACGCCGGCCTCGGCCCAGGTGCCGGTCATCAGGCTGGTCGGCGCGTATTCTTTAAAGGCCCAGCGCAGCGACACGGCTGCCGGGCGCCATACCACGTGCTCGACGTCCAGCGTCCACAGCCGCTCGGCGCCCTCGAACGCATTGATGGCAGGGCTCTCCAGTACCACTTCGGCATGCCCGCAAAGCTGCAGTACATTGCCGGTGGCGAAGTCGATGAACAGCAACCCTGCCACCGGGTTCACCAACAGGTTGCCCAGCGTGTTGAAGTGCAAATTACCGGCGTAGTCGGGAATGGTCAGGCGGTTGCCCTCGACCTTGACGAACCCAGGCCGACCGCCGCGGTGGGACACGTCGACCGAACGCGGGCCATCGTCTTGCTCGACGTAGCTTGCGACAAAAAAGGTATCGGCCGCTTCGATCATGGCAACCGCGCGGGCATCCAGTGCAGTGGCATCGACGCGCCCGTTTGACGGCTCATCGCTACGCGTGTACTCGCGCAGCTGGATGTACTGAGGGCAGTTGCCGAACGACTGCTCCACTGTCACTTCCAGTTGCCCGTTACGTGCCTGGCCGATCAGGCCGTTGATTCGGTTGCGCCGGCGCGTATGCAACTCGATGCCCAGCAGCCCGATTGCCTGCCCGCTCGCCAGCCCTGTTGTGGCGGGGTCATCCGCTTTCAGGTCCACGTTGATCAGCAACTGGCGTGGGTCGGGCGAGCTGACGAAGCCTTGCGGGCCTTCGAGGAAGGTCGCCCACGGCCTGCCGTGGGCATCCACACTGCCCGCCACCATGAACGGCAACTGCTGATAGAACGCGCGATGCTGGTCTGGCATGAAGTCGCGAATGACCTTCTGCCCGAACACCTCCATGCGCTCCGACACACCGACCTTTTCCTGCAGGATCTTCTCACCGCTGTGCCAAGGTGACGCGCGATGGCCTGGAAGCTGGTGCATGGTGGCATTCCTCGAAGGGGGGTTGAGCTCAATCGCCGGCTTGCAGGCCCGTGGCGGTACGCGGCATCGGCACGAAACCTGGCAGCGCCTCGATCCGTGCCAGCCAGCTGCGCACGTTGGCGTACGGCTCCAGCGAGACATTGCCCTCTGGTGCGTGGGCGATGTAGGAGTAGTTGGCAACGTCGGCGATGGTGGGCTCACTGCCTGTCAGGTAGGGGGCCTTGGCCAGTTCGGCATCGATCACCTTGAGCAGGGTGTGGGCACGGCCGATGACTTCATCGGTGTTGAACGCGGCGCCGAACACGGTCACCAGGCGAGCGGCAGCCGGGCCAAAGGCCAATGGGCCTGCGGCGACCGACAGCCAGCGTTGCACGCGCGCTGCGGCTTCGGGCTCCTCGGGCAACCAGGTGCCGTTGTCGTATTTCTTGGCCAGGTAGACCAGGATGGCGTTGGAGTCGGCGATGACGGTGCCGTTGTCGTCGATGACCGGCACCTGGCCGAACGGGTTGAGGGCAAGGAACGCAGGCTGCTTATGCTCACCTTTGGCCAGGTCGACGAAAACCAGCTCGGTCGGCAGCTTCAGCAACGAGAGCATCAGCTCGATACGGTGCGCGTGGCCAGACTTGGGGAAGTTGTAGAGTTTGATCGCGGTCGACATGGGCTTGGCTCCTGGTCAGCGCCGGAATGGGCTGGTGGAGGCCATGTTGGACCGATTCGACTGGCAGCAGAATCAGTGCTGGGGGGAAACCATAATTTCGCGTGGCGGAATAATGCTTGTAGAAGCGGCGCTAGGCCGCTTTTACAGTGGAGTGCATAGGCTGCATCTTCGGCTCAGTGCCGCTGATTATGGAACTTGAACAACTGGCGTGCCGCCTCGATCACCTGAGGCACACAGGCTTGAATGTCCTCTTCACGCATTTGATCGAGCAACTCGAAGTTGTCCTCCAGCCCATGCAGGGAAATGGCCTTGAGCAGTTGATCCTGCTCCGGCGGCAACGCATCCCAGCTGGCGACCTGGGTACCGCGCATATAGCCGAAGCACCACTCTTCCATGATGATCACAGCGCCATCGTCGGTTTCATTTTCCTCGAACAGCGGTTCGAACTGATCGATGTTGTCACCCAGTTCGTCCGCCACTTGGCTGGCGTAACGCAACATCAACGCCGTGTACGCCTCTTCATGCGCGGGCTTCTTGAATTTCGGCACTTTGCCACCCGCCACGGCTGGCAACCATTGTTCGGGGTGGACGATGATCGGGGAACTGGCCAGGGCGGTAAAAAAGCCATTGAGCTCGGCCAGGTTGAGTACCGAATAATCGTTGCCGTAAGTGATCAGCAGGTCTTCGAGGCGGTCGAGTTCTTTTTCGCTGAGCGCGGGGAGCATGGGGGTTGTCCTGAAAAGCAAAAGTGCACGCACCCTAGCACAGCACGCACCAGAAGGCTGCCTGCAGCGACGAGGCTGCGGGCAGTTTCGCTAGCGTGGCAACCACGTGGGCAGCAGGGCCTGCCTGCCTGACCCGATCAGCAGCCAGAGCAGGACTCGGCACTTGCGCGGGCAAAGTTGCCCAGCCATGTGCAGCCCTTTTTTCTGCAGGTCGATCTCGCCGCCGACAAACCCATAGGTCGCCAGCGCCGTAGGCCCCCTGCCTGTGCGGGTAGCCATGATCGCTGGCAAGCCGGGCGTGAGTTGGCCCAGCATCTCGGACCAGGCGCCCGAGACGTGCCCGGCACCAAACCCCGCAATCACCAGCCCCTCGTAACCCAGCGCCGGCAAGGCCTGCAACAGGGCAGTGTCCGCATCCAGGCAGGCCTCCAACAGGGCAACGCGATGATCCAGACGATGCGGCAGTGGCAGTACCTCCCGTGGTGAAGGTTGGAGGTGATAGCGCGCAACACCTTCGACCACTTCGCCCACGGGGCCACTGCCTGGTGACTCGAAAGCGGACATCGCCAGGCTGGCGACCTTACGAACCTTCGCGGCGCTGTGGATCTGGTCGTTGATCACAACCAGCACGCCACGCCCCTGACTGGCCTGGGCTAACGCCACTTGCGCGGCCGCCAGTAGATTGGCCGGCCCGTCACAGCCCGGTTGGCTGGCCGAACGCATGGCACCGGTCAGCACCAAGGGGGCATCGAATGGCCAGAGCAGGTCGAAGAAGTAAGCCGTCTCCTCTAGCGTATCGGTCCCTTGAGTGAGCATCACGGCCTGCGCACCGCGCTCTACCTGACCACGCGCCCACGCCAGCACTTCAAGCAGCGTCACAAACCCGAGCGAGGCGCTGGGCAGCATGCCCAGCGTTGCCACTTCGAGGTGCGCCATTTGCCTGAGCGCTGGCAGCAAGGACAGTTGCTTCTCACAATCGAGCGTTGGCGTTACACCACCGTCAACCGTATCGACCTGCATGCTGACGGTGCCGCCCAGGCTGGCGATCGACAGCCGAGGCAACTGTGGAGACTCAGTCATGCCCCACCTCCTATCAGCCCCACCAGCGGCACGATCGCCAATGTACTGAAGGCCATGGACAAGACATTGCCGATGTAGCCATGCATATAGCTTGGCAACCGGCCACTGATGGCCACCGCCAATGGCGGCGCTACCAGCGCACCCAGCACCGCGCTGGCTACCACAACCTGCCAGTCACCACCGTGAATCAGCACGGCAGCCGGAACGATCGACACAATGGGAATGTAAGTGGGGTACCAGCCGCGCGCCTGCCATTGACGACGCCACACCAGCACCCCCACCAATGACGCCAGCGCCTGGCCTGCCACCATCTGCACGACCAGTTGCGAACCGTAGGCCGGTGCAGCAGGCGCAATCACATAGGCCAACAGCAGGCCCAGCAACAACCCGAGGCTGGCAAGCTCATTGCCGAAAAATGGCGCTTCACTGAAGTCAGCCAACACACGTCGAAAGGTCCAGACCACACCGTAATCAGGTTGACGAGTGACGGGCTGCAACCCCGCGGGCCTTTTGCCTTGGTGCACCCATGACGGGAAACGCTTGCACAACAGGAAAGCCACTACGCTCGCCACGGCCATGCCGCCAACGTTGCCGATGACCACCGGCAACTGCAAAGGAATGCACAGGTAATTGACCAGGAGCAGGCTGGCAGGCGTTACCAGCAGCGCACCGAGTAGCGCCCCGGTAATCGTCACCTGCCAGCCTCCGCCAAACAGCAATACCATGGCAGCCGGCAGCGACACGAAAGCGACGAAGGTCGGTTGCCACCCTCCCCCAGCCAGCGTCCACCCCCACAAGACGTGGCTGAGCAACAGGCCGAGCAGCGAGCTGGTGAACACCCACGGCCACAGCCCAGTGCCATAACAAATGGCAAAGCCTTGCCAGCGGAAGCCACGAAGACCGGCCCAATGCGCCAGACAGGCCCCCAGCAGCAGGCCCAAAGCCGGCAACTCGTGCTTGTAGAAAGCGACTTCGCTGATGTCGCCGACTATCCAGCGCAAACGGCTCAAGGGTTGATCAAGGGTGGCGGTGAGCTGTGCGTAGTCCGGCCATTGGCCGAAAACCAGGCTAACTATCAGCAATACGGTCAGGCAGGCCAATATCACCAGCGGTGGCCTTTGCCTGTTCGGGATGCTTATCTCGTTCATGTTCTGCCTCCTCAGCGCGGCATCGGGGCATGCAGGCGATAACCGAGGGTGTGGTCATAAAGATCGGTACGCCGATCTCGCGGCAGATCATTGAGGCTGTTCCAGATCGGCGCAGACCGAGCCGCACTGAGGTCTACATCGGCATAGAGGATGCTTTCCTCTTCCGCGCTTGCCACTTCTCCGATCGGCCAACCGTTGGTGCCGGCAATCAGCGAACAGCCCAGAAAACGACCGCCACGCTCGCTGCCAATTCGGTTGGCAGCGGCGATATAGACGTTGTTGACGTGCGCTGCGGTCATGGTCAGGTAAGAAGCCATGCAGCGCCCGGCCTCATCGAACAGCGGCGGAGGCGTCCACACCCAGTTGTTGAGGCTGCAGAGGATGTCGGCGCCTTGTGCAGCCATCAGGCGGGGGACTTCGGGGAACCAGATATCCCAGCAGATCAACAGGCCGATACGCCCAATGGGGGTTTCGAACACCGGGAAGCCGAGGTTACCGGGCGTGAACCACAGCTTCTCCTGGTTCCATAAGTGCGCTTTGCGGTAGTGCCCAAGCATTCCTTCGGGGCCGAAAAGTACGGCGCTGTCATACAGCTTCATCCCATCCCGTTCGGCGAACCCCGCCGCCAGATAGATGTGATGATCCCGCGCAAAGTCCGCCCAGGCTTGGACACTGCGCCCGTCGTGCAGGGTCTGCGCATGGGCATAGGCTTCTGCCCGCGAGTGGAACGTATAACCGGAGTTGGCAAGCTCTGGCAGGACAATCAGGTTGGCACCTTCGCGCACGGCGCGCCGGGCCAATGCCAGGCCCCTGCTCACATTGCTATCACCGTGCTCGACCCCCACTTGAGGGTCATACTGGATGACTGCGATGCGCACGGGGCTGACAGGGGTGCAGTGTTCAGACATGGCGGCTTCCTTTTATGTTTGTTGTGGAAGGGCGCCAGTAAAGCGGGGTTGAGCCTGGGAGCGACAGTCAGGACGCTCCCACAAGATCGTAGGGAAAAGGAAGAATTATAGAGGGAAGGGTCCTACATATTGATTGCCGACGCCCTGATTACCGCACTTGATAATGCGGGTAATGGGGGTTGGGGAACCTGAGAATGGAGAATCGTAGAGTGACAGGCGCGGTGTTAAATTAATACCACTTGGTGTCTGGCGCAAAGCATTCGCGGGGGCGTGCCTACTCCCAAGGTAAGCACAGCCCTCAGGAACTGTGCAGTACTTGTGGGAGCGGGCTTGCCCCGCGAACAGGCCGTTAAGCCTTATACCGCCAGCGCGCGCTCACGCAGCTCGCTGTTGAGGATGCGGTCGTTCTCGCTGTAGTCGACCGGGCAGTCGATCACGTGTACGCCAGGGGTCTTGATGCAATGCTCGAGCAGCGGCAGCAAGCCTTCGGCGCTTTCCACACGGTGGCCATTGGCACCGTAGGCTTCGGCGTATTTGACGAAGTCCGGGTTGCCGTAGTCCAGGCCGAAATCGGTGAAGCCCATGTTGGCCTGCTTCCAGCGGATCATGCCGTAGCCGTCATCACGCAAGATCACCACGGTGACGTGCATGCCGAGGCGAACTGCGGTTTCCAGCTCTTGGCTGTTCATCATGAAGCCGCCGTCGCCACATACCGAGATTACCGGGCGGTCCGGGTACACCAGGTGCGCTGCCATCGCCGACGGCAGGCCGGCGCCCATGGTCGCCAGGGCGTTGTCGAGCAGCACGGTGTTCGGCTTGTGGGCCTTGTAGTTACGGGCGAACCAGATCTTGTAGATGCCGTTGTCGAGGGCAACGATGCCTTCAGACGGCAGCACACGACGGATGTCGGCGACCAGGCGCTGCGGGTAGACCGGGAAGCGGTCGTCGTCGGCACCTTCGGCGATTTGCGCTTCGTTGGCTTCACGGATGGTCATGAGGCGGGTGAAGTCCCAGTGCGAGGTGTCGCCCAGGCCTTCAGCGATCTGCCAGACCGCGTTGGCGATGTCGCCGATCACTTCGACCTGTGGGAAGTACACGGCATCGACTTCGGCGGAGCGGAAGCTGATGTGGATGACTTCGGTGCCGCCACGGACCATGAAGAACGGCGGCTTTTCGATCACATCGTGGCCGATGTTGATGATCAGGTCGGCCGCTTCGATTGCGCGGTGGACGAAGTCACCGGACGACAGCGCGGCGTTGCCCAGGAAGCGCGGGCTGCGCTCGTCGACCACACCCTTGCCCAACTGGGTGGTGACAAACGGAATGCCGGTCTTGTCGATCAGTTGCTTGAGGACCTTGGCGGTCATCTTGCGGTTGGCGCCGGCACCGATCACCAGGATCGGGCTGCGAGCGGTGCGCAGTTTTTCGATGGCGGCTTCGATGGCCACGTGCTCGGCCAGCGGGCGGCGGTGCAGGCTGCGCGGGATCGGCATGGCATCGGTCTGCTCGGCAGCGATGTCTTCCGGCAGTTCCAGGTGCACGGCGCCTGGTTTTTCTTCTTCAGCCAGACGGAACGCCTCACGCATGCGCGAAGGAATGTTGTCGGCCGAGGCGAACTGATGGGTGTACTTGGTGATGGGGGCCATCATGCCGCACACATCGATGATCTGGAAGCGGCCCTGTTTGGACTTCTTGATCGGCTTTTGGCCGGTGATCATCATCATCGGCATACCGCCGAGGTAGGCGTATGCACTGGCGGTGACCAGGTTGGTCGCGCCAGGGCCGAGGGTCGACAGGCTGACGCCGGTCTTGCCGGTCAGGCGGCCATAGGTGGCGGCCATGAAGCCCGCAGATTGTTCGTGGCGGGTCAGGACCAGTTTGATCTTCGACTTGCGCAGGGATTCCAGCAGGTCGAGGTTTTCCTCACCAGGGATGCCGAACACATACTCGACACCTTCGTTTTCCAGGCATTGCACAACGACATCGGCGGCCTTAGCCATCTTGCTCTCTACCTCAAGTGATAGGACGGTGAAAGTCCATAAATGCGCAGCACGGCACGCTGGCATCGCTCTATTCGGGCGCGAGGGTGCCCCGAACCTAAGTCTTGACGCAGGTTAGGCAGGGCAAAGTCACGTGCGCGAACAGGATTAATTGTCGCACCCTTGAGCGCGTTTGAAGAGGTACAGGACGGACAAAACATCTTTGCCTGGAGACAGCGGATCTGCGGTTATAAACGGCAGAAAGACAAAACCCCTACCTGCTCGCGCAGATAGGGGTTTTGCGAAATGAATCTTGACGATGACCTACTCTCACATGGGGAAACCCCACACTACCATCGGCGATGCATCGTTTCACTACTGAGTTCGG
>NZ_JAPFCE010000056.1:0-35127 GCF_026240895.1 Pseudomonas sp. DCB_AW | reverse complement strand
AGAGGCCGGTACAGCCCAGCATTTTCGGTGCGTCTACCGGCCTCTTCGCAGCACAAGGCTGCTCCTACAAGGGGATGCGCTAGGTTGGGGTAACCACAATCTTTACCATTTCTAAACACTTCCAGACTTGACCTTTGGCACAGATGATAAGCATTATCATTAACCTTTCGTCGGCCAGGTCCCCCCGTGAGTCAGTCCCGGTTCAACTCCGTCTTCCTCGTCCAGCGCCTCACCCTACTGCGGACCCTGCAACGCATGGTGGGCAACCCCAGCACGGCCGAGGACCTGCTGCAGGAAACCTACCTGCGGGTGTCCCGTGCCTTGAGTGAGCGGCCCATCGAGCATATCGAACCCTTCGTGTTCCAGACTGCGCGCAACCTGGCCCTCGACCACCTGCGCGCACGCCGGGTGCAGGCGCGCATGCTGGTCGACGACGTGCCCGACGAGGTGCTGCACAGCATTGCCGCCCCTGCCAGCAGCAGCGAAGACGCCGCCCACGCCGAGCAGTTGCTCGAGCACCTCAGCGTCAGCCTCAACCAACTCAGCGAGCGCCAGCAGCGCATCTTTATCCTCAGCCGCCTGCATGGCGCCACCTACCTGGAAATCGCCGAGCAATTGAACGTCTCGGCCAGCACGGTTCAGAAGGAACTGAAACTGATCATGGCGATCTGCATGGGCGTCGCCGACCGCCTCAAGTGAAACGACCACCGGCCCGCCAGGCAACGCAAAGCGCTTGCCACACCCCGCCTTAGCCTTGATCATTCGTGAATAACCCTTTCAAGGATTCACCGTGACCGACCACCCCGCCCCTCGCCCGACACCCGCCGGGCTCAATGCCCGTGCCCGTGCCAGGGACGAGGCGCTGGACTGGCTGGTACGCCTGCAATGCGCCGATGCACAGGACACCCAGGCCTTCGAAGCCTGGCTCAGCGCCGCACCGGAAAACGCCGAAGCCTACGTTGAAGCAGAAGCGCTGTGGAATGGCATGCCGCTGCACCAGGCTGCCGTGCAACTGCATCAGGGCCAGCGTCGGTCGTTGCGCGGGCGCCTGCGCAGCCACTGGAAGCCCTTGGCCACCGCGGCAGTGCTGCTGGTCGGCCTGTTCACCCTCGGCAACCTGCCCATGCGCCTGCAGGCCGACCACCTGACCGTGGTCGGTGAGCGCCAGCGCCTGCAGCTGGACGACGGCGCAAAAGTGCTGCTCAACACCAATTCGGCGTTTGCCAGCGACCTGCGCGAAGGGCGTCAGGTGGCCCGTCTGCTCCAGGGCGAGGCCTACTTCCAGGTCCCTGAGGGCGGGCAAGTGCCGCTCGAAGTCCAGGCCGGCCCTTTGCGCGCCCAGGTGCGTGATACCGACTTTGCCGTGCGTTACCTGGACGGCGAAGCCCAGGTGCGGGTACAGCGCGGTGACGTTGACCTGCAGGCCGCCAGTGACCAGCGCATCCGCCTCAGTGCCGGCGACAGCATCAGCGTCGGCCCTCAGGGCTTTGGCCAGCGACAGCGCGCAGACATGCAAAAGGACCTGGCCTGGGTCGATGGCCGCCTGGTGTTCGAGAACTGCCCGTTGAGCCAGGTGCTGGCCGAGGTCAGGCGCTACTACCCCGGCTGGATCATCAACCGTAACGCCGGCCTCGAAGACGTCGCGGTGACCGGCAACTATCGCCTCGACCAACCGTTGGAAACCCTGCGTGCCTTGGCCCACATCACCTCTGCCCGGCTGCATGAATACCCCGCGGTGGTCATCCTCAACTGAGTGACCGCTGCATCCCTTGCCTGCACGATAAATTATTTTTACGCGATCGCGCTGCCCCGCCCGTCTCGTTATAGCCAATGCAACTGATTCTTGTTTGAAAACAAGAACGGTCATCACCTATAACAGTTCGCGCGTCTGGGAGCGCTTTCGATGTCCACAGGTCCAACTCGCCCGTCCACACTTTCCCGCCGTACAGGGCAATTGTCCCTGCTGAGCCTGGCCCTGCTCGCCTGCGGCGCCTGCAGCCTGCCGGCCCTGGCCGCCGAACCTGCCCAGGCCAGCAGCCCGCGCATGGGCGACTATCGCTTCAGCATCGGCCAGCAGCCGCTGGTCTCGGCCATCAATGCCTTCAGCCAAGTGACCGGCTGGCAAGTCGGTTTCAGTGCCGAGTTGGCCGATAACGTGGCTTCGCCAGGGGTGCAAGGCGCGCTGCCACCGGAAGCTGCGCTCAAGCGCCTGCTCAAGGGCACGGGCCTAGGCTATCGCAAGATCAGTAACGGCAATGTGGTGCTCGAACGCCAGACCACGGGCAATGTCATCGCCCTGCAGCAGGTGACTGTCAGCGCCACACGCAGCGCCCAGGACGTCAGCCAGGTGCCGAGCACCGTCAGCGTGCAGACCCGCGAGCAACTGGACCGGCAGAACGTCAACAACATTCAGGACCTGGTGCGTTACGAGCCGGGGGTTTCGGTGGCGGGTACCGGCCAACGCAGCGGCCTGAACGGTTACAACATCCGCGGCATCGACGGTGAGCGGATCCTCACCCAGATCGACGGCGTGTCGATCCCCGACAGCTTCTTCTACGGCCCTTACGCCCAGACCCAGCGCAACTATGTCGACCCCGAAATCGTCAAGCGCGTGGAGATCCTGCGCGGCCCGGCGTCGGTGCTGTACGGCAGCAACGCCATCGGCGGTGCGGTGAGCTACTTCACCCTCGACCCAGACGACATCATCAAACCCGGCAAGGACGTCGGCGCCCGCTTGAAGACCGGTTACAGCTCGGCCGACGAAAGCTGGCTGACCTCCGCCACCGTTGCCGGCCGCCAGGGCGACGTCGATGGCTTGCTGCACCTGAGCCAGCGCAACGGCCACGAGACCGAATCGTACGGTGGCCACAGCGGTGACGGCCTGGCCCGCACCGAAGCCAACCCGCAGGACGCGCGCACCACCAACGTGCTGGCCAAACTGGGCTGGAACTACGCCGACGACGCACGCCTGGGGTTCACCTACGAGCGTTACAAGGATGACCGCGACCAGAATATTCTCAGTGCGGTGGGTGGGCCGTTCATCGGTGGTACCACCGCGATGGGCTTCTACAAGGCGCGTAACGGCAACGACACCATTACCCGCGAGCGCTTCGGCATCAACCACGAGTTTGGCCTGGACTCGCTGGTTGCCGACCACGTGAAGTGGAGCCTGAACTACCAGATCGCCAAGACTGACCAGCACACTGAGGAAGTCTACGCGCCTATCACCCGCCAGGTTCTGCGCACCCGGGACACCACCTACAAAGACCGCCAGTGGGTGTTCGATGCCCAGCTGGACAAGGCCTTCAGCATTGGCGCTACTGACCACCTGCTGACCTACGGCACCACCCTCAAGCATGAAAAGGTTACCGGCTCGCGCAGCGGCACCGGCACCTGCCTGGCCGTTGGCGTGGGTTGCTCCGCCGCCGGTGCAGACCGCCCGGCAGACGGCCAGGCCCTGGTCAGCGACTTCCCGGACCCGACCGTGAACACCTACAGCCTGTTCGTCCAGGACGAAATCCGCTGGAACAACTGGACCTTCCTGCCCGGCGCCCGCTACGACTACACGCACATGGAGCCCAAGTTCACCGACGCCTTCCTGCGTGGCCTGGAGTCTACCGGCACGGCGCCTACCTCCCAGGACGACTCGGACAAGAAGTGGCACCGCGTCTCGCCCAAATTCGGCCTGACCTACGCCTTCAACGACAACTACACCTGGTACGGCCAGTACGCCGAAGGCTTCCGCACCCCGACCGCCAAGTCCATGTACGGCCGCTTCCAGAACCTGGAGCAAGGCTACCGCGTAGAGGGCAACCCGGGGCTTGAGCCTGAGAAGAGCAAAAGCTACGAAACCGGCCTGCGCGGCAACTTCGATGCCGGCAACTTCGATGTGGCGGTGTACTACAACAAGTACCGCGACTTCATCGACGAAGACGCCGTGCAAAGCGCCAACCTGGAGCAAACCTTCCAGGCCAACAACATCAAGCACGCCACCATCAAGGGCGCCGAGGTCAAGGGCCGCCTGAACCTGGATCACTTCGGTGCGCCGCAAGGCCTGTACACCCAGGGCTCGATTGCCTACACCTACGGCCGCAACGATGACACCGGCCAGCCATTGAACACCGTCAACCCGCTGAAGGGCGTGTTCGGCCTGGGTTACGAGCAGCAGAACTACGGCGGCCTGTTGAGCTGGACGCTGGTCAAGCGCAAGACCCGCGTGGACGACACCCACTTCTACGCGCCCGACGGTTCGAGCAGCAAGTTCCGCACCCCGGGCTATGGCGTACTGGACCTGACCGGCTTCTACAAGGTGACTGACGACGTCACCATCAACGCCGGCCTGTACAACCTTGCCGACAAGAAGTACTGGCAGTGGGATTCGGTGCGCAGCTACGACGGCCAGGGTGAAGCGGCTGTGACCCAGCCGGCCAACATGGACCGCCTGACCATGCCGGGGCGTAACTTTGGCATCAATGTGGTGTGGGATATCTGATCGCTTGGGTAGGCCTTGATTGTTGCAGTGCTTGAGATCGAGCGCCGCTTGCGCGGCGCTTCGCAGCACAAGGCTGCTCCTACATTTTTTGGGCCAATTACTCCTGAGGTAAGGGCGCACGCAAACAGGTGTAGGAGCAGCCTTGTGCTGCGAAGCGTCGCGCAAGCGGCGCTCGATCCCAAAGGCGCTACAACTCTCAAGGCTTACACCCGAAAACCCCAGTTTTTTTACTGTCCCGCCCCCGCTATTTCGTCTTGTCTCTAGACGCCCCCTTTTTCCAAGGACTGCCCCCATGACCGAACGCCCAGCCCTGCGCTCCCAGCGCCTCAACCAGATCACCCACGCCCCGCACGCCGAGCTGGATGCCCTGGTCAAGTCCCATGCGCCCTTCGACAGCCGTGAAAGCTTCGCCCGCTTCGTGGTCGCCCAGTACCTGTTCCAGTCCGAACTCAAGGCCTTGTACACCGACCCGCAACTGATCGCCATCGTCCCCGATCTGGCCGAGCGCTGCCGCGCCGAGCAGGCCCGCCTGGACCTCGCCGACCTCGACACCGAAGTGCCCGGCCCAGTGCCCGGCGCGGTACAAAATCCGAGCCTGGGCGAAGCCATGGGCTGGATCTTCGTCTCCGAAGGCTCCAAACTGGGCGCTGCGTTTCTGATCAAGCGGGCCGTGGCCCTGGAGCTGTCCGACAGCTTTGGCGCTCGCCACCTGGGCGAACCGGCCGGCGGCCGTGCCGAAGGCTGGAAACAGTTCACCCGTATCCTCGATGGCCTGGCGCTGTCGGCCGACGAAGAGGCCGCCGCCGAACGCGGCGCAGTCGCAGCCTTCGAGCGCTTCACCGAGCTGCTCAAACACGCCTATGCCGCGGATGCCGCGTTGGTCTGACACGCTATGCCCGGCCACCCCACCGGTGGCCGAACCGTTTTTTGCAGTGAGACCATGACCCGACCTGCCCGCTCGAAAATCGCCCGCCTGCTGTATGGAATCCTGGCTTACGTCAGCTTGGGGATAGGCCTGGTCGCGATCGTCATTCCTGGCCTGCCGACCACCGAGTTCATCTTGCTGGCCGCCTGGGCCGCTACCCGCAGTTCACCGCGCCTTTCTGCCTGGTTGGAGAACCATCGGTTGTTCGGGCCGATTCTGTTCAACTGGCGCAATGGCAAGGTGATCCAGCGCCGGGCCAAGGTCAGTGCGACCCTCAGCATGCTGCTGTGCGCGGGGCTGATGCTGACCTTCCTCGACCATCACTGGCCCGTGTTTCTGGCGATTGGCGGCATGACCCTGGGCAACCTGTGGATCTGGTCACGCCCAGAACAGGCCTGCCCTGCCGGGTCACAAGCTCAGCAACCCTGAATACAGGGCATACGCGGCCAGCGCAGCGCCCGCCAGCACCGCGGCAAAAATGAGCTTCTCCCACGTCGTGAACAGGGTCTGCCCCTGCTCGTGCTTGGCCCTGGCGAACAGAATCACCCCGGGGGCATACAACAGTGCCGACAGCAGCAGGTACTTGAGCCCACCGGCATACAGCAGCCACACCGCATACAGCAAGGCAACCGACGCCACCAGCAGGTCTTTGCGCCGCAACGCCGCTTGCCCGGCGTAGGTGTCTGCACGTACCGCCAACAACACCGCATACGCCGCTGACCACAGGTAAGGCACCAGGATCATCGAAGACGCCAGGTAGATCAGGCTGGTGTAGGTCCCGGCCGAAAACAGCGTGATCAGTAGAAACCCCTGGATCATGCAGTTGGTCAGCCACAGGGCGTTGGCCGGTACATGGTTGGCGTTTTCCTTGGCCAGAAAGCGCGGCATGGTCTTGTCACGCGCGGTGGCAAACAGGATTTCCGCACACAGCAACGCCCAGGAAAGCAACGCGCCGAGCAGCGAAATGGCCAAGCCGATACTGATCAGCAACGCACCCCACGGGCCGACGATGTGCTCCAGCACCGAGGCCAACGACGGGTTCTGCAACCCGGCCAGTTCCGGTTGGGTCATCACCCCCAGCGACAGCACGTTGACCAGCACCAGCAGCGCCAGCACCCCCAGAAAACCGATCACCGTGGCCTTGCCCACGTCCGAGCGGCGCTGCGCACGCCCGGAATACACGCTGGCGCCTTCGATACCGATGAACACGAACACGGTCACCAGCATCATGTTGCGCACCTGGTCCAGCACATTGCCGAACTGTGGGTTGCTCACGCCCCAGATATCACGGGTGAAGATATCGGCCCGGAACGCGAAGGCCGCGATGACGATGAAGATCAGCAACGGCACCACCTTGGCCACGGTGGTCACCTGGTTGATGAACGCCGCCTCCTTGATCCCGCGCAACACCAGAAAGTGCACCGCCCACAGCAGCAGCGAAGCACAGCCGATGGCGATGGGCGTGTTGCCCTCGCCAAACACCGGTAAATAAAACCCCAGCGTACTGAACAGCAGCACGAAATAGCCGACGTTGCCGAGCCAGGCGCTGATCCAATAACCCCAGGCCGACGAGAAGCCCATGTAGTCGCCAAAGCCGGCCTTGGCGTAGGCATACACACCTGAGTCGAGTTCGGGCTTGCGGTTGGCCAGTGTCTGGAACACGAATGCCAGGGCCAGCATGCCAACCGCGGTGATGCCCCAGCCGATCAGCACAGCACCCACATCGGCACGCGCCGCCATGTTCTGCGGCAGCGAGAAAATCCCGCCACCGATCATCGAGCCAACCACCAGTGCGATCAACGCGCCCAAGCGCAGTTTCTGTCCCGGTTCGCTCATGTGCCTCCCTTTTTCACCCGCTGTCATGCGTTTGCAACAGCCGTGGCGGCCATATAAAAGGCATGATTTATATTAAATAAGGCCATAAAAGCTATAGCAGTCATAACTGCTTTGTCTATGCGATACCTCAGTAAAAACTAGCAGCTACCCAGCAACTAGGGAAGAAACTGTTAAAACTCGAAATTCTTGTGAAAAATTTGCGAAAGCCTCAAAAACAGCTAGCTTCAAGCATCGCAGGCCGAACAGAGCGTTTGCTCTAGAAGGACATGGAGGTGCCAGCGTGCAAGGCCTGCAGCAAAGCTGTCGGCACTCTCCAGGAGCCACGTAAAGGATTTTTCCTACTTTACGTGCCCATGAACTGACCCAAGTCAGCGAATGGCGCAGGCGTCGGATTTACTCTGTCGTCAACTTTCTCCTGGCAGGAGTTGTTAAATGTCTGATTCATCCGGAAAACTAAAACTCGGTGCGTTAGTTGCACTGGTAGTGGGTTCAATGATTGGCGGCGGGATCTTCTCGTTGCCACAAAACATGGCGGCCAGCGCAGGCGTTGGTGCGGTGCTGATCGGCTGGGCAATCACTGCGGTCGGCATGCTGACCCTGGCGTTCGTGTTCCAGACCCTGGCCAACCGCAAACCTGACCTGGACGGCGGTGTGTACGCCTACGCCAAAGCCGGTTTCGGTGACTACATGGGCTTCTCGTCGGCCTGGGGTTACTGGATCAGTGCCTGGCTCGGCAACGTCGGTTACTTCGTGCTGCTGTTCAGCACCCTCGGCTACTTCTTCCCGATCTTCGGTGAGGGCAACACCCCCGCCGCGATCATTGGCGCCTCGATTCTGCTGTGGGCCGTGCACTTCCTGGTGCTGCGGGGGATCAAGGAAGCGGCGTTCATCAACCTGGTCACCACGGTCGCCAAGATCGTGCCGCTGGTGCTGTTCGCCCTCATCTGCCTGTTCGCCTTCAAACTCGATGTGTTCACCGCCGATATCTGGGGCCTGGGCACTCCGGAGCTGGGCAGCGTGATGAACCAGGTGCGCAACATGATGCTGGTCACCGTCTGGGTGTTCATCGGCATCGAGGGCGCGAGCATCTTCTCGTCACGGGCGGAAAAACGCGCTGACGTGGGCAAGGCCACCGTCATCGGCTTTGTCACCGTGCTGTTGTTCCTGGTGCTGGTCAACGTGCTGTCGCTGGGCATCATGACCCAACCAGAACTGGCCAAGCTGCAGAACCCGTCGATGGCCGCCGTGCTTGAACATGTGGTCGGCCACTGGGGGGCGGTGCTGATCAGCGTCGGCCTGATCATCTCGCTGCTGGGGGCGCTGCTGTCGTGGGTGCTGCTGTGCGCCGAGATCATGTTCGCGGCCGCCAAAGACCACACCATGCCGGAGTTCCTGCGCCGCGAAAACGCCAACCAGGTACCGGCCAACGCCCTGTGGCTGACCAACGCCATGGTGCAGATCTTCCTGGTCATCACGCTGTTCTCCAGCAGTACCTACCTGTCGCTGATCTACCTCGCCACCTCGATGATCCTGGTGCCTTACCTGTGGTCGGCGGCGTATGCCTTCCTGCTGGCACTGCGCAGCGAAACCTACGAGCAAGCCCTGGCCGAACGCAAGAAGGACCTGTTCATCGGCGCCGTCGCCTTGCTGTACGCCATCTGGCTGCTGTACGCCGGCGGCGTGAAGTACCTGCTGCTCTCGGCCCTGCTGTACGCCCCTGGGGCCATCCTGTTCGCCAAGGCCAAGCGCGAGGTTGGCCAACCCATCTTTACCAACGTGGAAAAACTGATCTTCGCGGCCGTGGTCGTCGGCGCCCTGGTGGCTGCCTATGGCCTGTACGACGGCTTCCTGACCCTTTGACCCACGTCTTCGCACACATGGAGGAATGAACAATGTCCGCTGAAAAACAGAAGTACGGTGTCCACTCCGAAGCCGGCAAACTGCGCAAAGTGATGGTCTGCTCCCCTGGGCTGGCCCACAAGCGCCTGACCCCGAGCAACTGCGATGAACTGCTGTTCGACGATGTGATCTGGGTCGACCAGGCCAAGCGCGACCATTTCGACTTCGTCACCAAGATGCGCGAGCGCGGCGTCGATGTGCTGGAAATGCACAACCTGCTGACCGACATCGTGCAGCAACCGGAAGCCCTCAAGTGGATCCTGGACCGCAAGATTACCTCTGACACCGTGGGTGTCGGCCTGACCAACGAGGTGCGTAGCTGGCTCGAAGGGCTGGAACCACGCCATCTGGCGGAGTTCCTGATTGGCGGCGTGGCCGGCCAGGACCTTCCAGTAAGCGAAGGCGCCGAAGTGATCAAGATGTACAACAAGTACCTGGGTCACTCCAGCTTCATTCTGCCGCCGCTGCCCAACACCCAATTCACCCGTGACACCACCTGCTGGATCTACGGTGGTGTAACGCTCAACCCGATGTACTGGCCTGCGCGGCGCCAGGAAACGCTGCTGACCACCGCCATTTACAAGTTCCACAAGGAGTTCACCGGTGCCGACTTCCAGGTCTGGTATGGCGACCCGGACAAGGATCACGGCAATGCCACCCTCGAGGGCGGCGACGTGATGCCAGTCGGCAAGGGTATCGTGCTGATCGGCATGGGTGAGCGCACCTCGCGCCATGCCATCGGCCAACTGGCTCAGAACCTGTTCGAGAAAGGCGCTGCCGAAAAAGTCATCGTCGCTGGCCTGCCGAAGTCCCGCGCAGCGATGCACCTGGACACGGTGTTCAGCTTCTGCGACCGCGACCTGGTAACGGTATTCCCCGAGGTGGTGAAGGAGATCAAACCCTTCATCATCACCCCGGACTCCAGCAAGCCCTATGGCATGAACATCGCGCCGCAGGACGCCTCGTTCCTCGAGGTGGTATCCGAGCAATTGCTGGGTAAGAAAGACAAGCTGCGCGTGGTCGAAACCGGCGGCAACAGCTTTGCCGCCGAGCGCGAACAGTGGGATGACGGCAACAACGTGGTGGCCATCGAGCCGGGCGTGGTCATCGGCTACGACCGCAACACCTACACCAACACCCTGCTGCGCAAGGCCGGTATCGAGGTCATCACCATCAGCGCCGGCGAACTGGGCCGGGGCCGTGGCGGCGGCCACTGCATGACCTGCCCAATCGTGCGCGACCCAATCGACTACTAACGACCATACGCCCGGCCGCGCCCACGAAGCGGCGGCCGGGATGTTTGCCAAACTCAAGGAGAAACTGTCATGGCGTTCAATATTCACAACCGCAACCTGCTCAGCCTCGAACATCACACCACGCGCGAGCTGCGCTACCTGCTGGACCTGTCCCGCGACCTCAAGCGCGCCAAGTACACCGGTACCGAGCAGCAGCACCTGAAGGGCAATAACATCGCCCTGATCTTCGAGAAGACCTCGACCCGCACCCGCTGCGCCTTCGAAGTCGCCGCCTATGACCAGGGCGCCAACGTCACCTACATCGACCCCAACTCCTCGCAAATCGGCCACAAAGAAAGCATGAAGGACACCGCCCGCGTGCTTGGGCGCATGTACGATGCCATCGAGTACCGCGGCTTCAAGCAAGAGATCGTCGAGGAACTGGCCAAGTTCGCTGGCGTGCCGGTGTTCAACGGCCTCACCGATGAATACCACCCGACCCAGATGATCGCCGACGTGCTGACCATGCGTGAGCACAGCGACAAGCCGCTGCACGACATCAGCTACGCCTACCTGGGCGATGCCCGCAACAACATGGGCAACTCGCTGCTGCTGATCGGCGCCAAGCTCGGCATGGACGTACGCATCGCCGCGCCCAAGGCGCTGTGGCCACACGACGACCTGGTCGAACGCTGCAAGAAATACGCGGAAGAAAGCGGCGCACGCATCACCCTCACCGAAGACCCGAAAGCGGCGGTCAAGGGCGTGGACTTCGTGCACACCGACGTCTGGGTATCGATGGGCGAGCCGATCGAAGCCTGGGGCGAGCGCATCAAGCAGCTCAAGCCTTACCAGGTGAATGCCGAGCTGATGAAAGCCACCGGCAACCCACGGACCAAGTTCATGCACTGCCTGCCGGCCTTCCACAACTCGGACACCAAGGTGGGCAAGCAGATCGCCGAACAGTACCCAGACCTGGCCAACGGTATCGAAGTGACCGATGACGTGTTCGAGTCGCCGGCCTGCATCGCCTTCGAGCAGGCGGAAAACCGCATGCACACCATCAAGGCGATCCTGGTGTCGACCCTGGCTGACCTGTAAGGGCTGACTCGACGGGAGGAACAACCCTGAACCCTGTGGGAGCGGGTTTACCCGCGAAAGCGTCAGCCCAGAAGACATCACTGGCCTTGCCGACGCATTCGCGGGTAAACCCGCTCCCACAGGGTCGGTGCCCGTCTTGGGAGCAGCACCCACTTTTCCGATAAAGGACATTCCCCATGCGTATCGTTGTTGCATTGGGCGGCAACGCCCTGCTGCGTCGCGGCGAGCCCATGACCGCTGACAACCAGCGCGCCAATATCCGCACCGCCACCGAGCAGATCGCCAAGATTCACCCCGGCAACGAACTGGTCATCGCCCACGGCAACGGCCCACAGGTGGGCTTGCTGTCGCTGCAGGCGCTGTCCTACAAGCCGGACGAAGCCTACCCGCTGGACGTGCTCGGCGCCGAAACCGAAGGCATGATCGGCTACATGATCGAACAAGAGCTGGGCAACCTGCTGGCGTTCGAAGTGCCGTTCGCCACCCTGCTCACCCAGGTCGAAGTGGACGCCAACGACCCGGCCTTCAAAGACCCGACCAAATTCATCGGCCCGGTCTATAGCAAGGAAGAAGCCGAACGCCTGGCCAAGGAAAAAGGCTGGGTGGTCAAGGCCGACGGCGACAAGTACCGCCGTGTGGTGGCCAGCCCCAAACCCAAGCGCATCTTCGAGATCCGCCCGATCAAGTGGCTGCTGGAAAAAAGCAGCATCGTGATCTGCGCCGGTGGCGGTGGCATCCCCACCATGTACGACGAAAACCGCAAGCTCAAAGGTATCGAAGCGGTCATCGACAAGGACCTGTGCTCGGCACTGCTGGCCGAGCAATTGGAAGCCGACCTTCTGATAATCGCCACCGACGTCGATGCGGCCTACATTGACTGGGGCAAGCCTACGCAAAAAGCCATTGCCCAGGCCCACCCCGACGAACTCGAACGCCTGGGCTTCGCCGCTGGCTCCATGGGGCCGAAGGTGCAGGCGGCCAGTGACTTTGCCCGCAACACCGGCAAAGTGGCGGTGATCAGCTCGCTGGAGAACATCGAAGACATCGTCAAAGGCACCGCCGGCACCCGGGTTTCCACCGCCAAGCCTGGGATCAGCTACCGTTGAATGCAGTGGGCGGGCGCCTGGCGCCCGCCATTTTCGACCTTCCAAAGGAGCTTGCCATGGCCCAGTACCACCCTGGTCATGTACACATCGAGCGCAGCGCGCTGAACACCAATGACCACAGCTATGACCTGAACATCGAATACGAGGCCGCGACGGACCCCAAGGAAGGCAGAGGCATTCAGTTCCGCATGCATGGCAGCATCGAAGGCAAGACGGTGGAGGAGAAGTTCTTCCTGCCCAAGGACCAGGTGCTGCCCAGCTTCCTCATGCTGCTGACCCGCAAGGCTCAGTCTTACCTGGCCCCGCCGAAGAAGTTCGAGAACCTGAGTTCACCGCACAAACTCTACGATTACATGTTCGCGGACATTCGCGAAAAGCTGGACGTGAAGTCGGGCGACGCGATCAAGCCTGAACATCTGGAGTGATTTCAGAATTTTGGGGCTGCTTTGCAGCCCTTTCGCGACGCAAGGCCGCTCCTACAGAACACGCGCTACCTTTGTAGGAGCGGCCTTGCGTCGCGAATGGGCCGCAAAGCGGCCCCGGCAATGTTAAGGCATACTAGCGCCCTCCCCGGCCATCACCGCAACCCTCCCCATGCGCATCCACGTCAGCTTCATCGACCGCGTCGGCATCACCCAGGAAGTCCTCGCCCTGCTCGGTGCCCGCAACCTCAATCTGGACGCCGTGGAGATGGTCCCGCCGAACGTCTACATCGACGCCCCGACCCTCAGCCCCGCCGTGCTCGAAGAGTTGCACGACGCCCTGTTCGAAGTGCAGGGCGTGCAGTCGGTGGATGTGGTCGACATCCTCCCGGGCCAACGCCGCCACCTGCAGCTCGACGCCCTGCTCGCGGCCATGAGCGACCCGGTGCTGGCGGTGGACAGCGCAGGCCTGGTGCTGCTGGCCAACCCGGCGTTGATTGCCCTGTGCGGGCGCGAGTCGGCCGGGCGCTCGGTGGGTGAACTGTTCGGCGACAACGGCCTGCTTCAGGCCCTGCAAGACAACAACTTCCACCTGCCAATGCGCGAGATGCAGCTCAATGGCCAGAGCCTGCTGCTCGACGCCACCCCCATCACCAACGCCGGCGGCCTGCTAACCCTGTACCCGCCGACGCGCATGGGCGAGCGCCTGTCGGCCTTGCACCATGACCACGCCGAAGGCTTCGATGCCTTGCTCGGTGAGTCACCGGCCATCCGTACCCTCAAAGCCCGTGCCCTGCGCGTGGCGGCCCTCGACGCACCCTTGCTGGTACATGGCGAGACCGGCACTGGCAAAGAGCTCGTGGCCCGCGCCTGCCATGCCATCAGCAGCCGCCATGCCGCGCCGTTTCTTGCCCTGAACTGCGCCGCGCTGCCCGAGAGCCTGGCCGAGAGCGAGCTGTTCGGCTATGCCCCAGGCGCCTTTACCGGTGCGCAACGCGGTGGCAAACCGGGGCTGATGGAACTGGCCAACCAAGGCACGGTGTTTCTCGACGAGATCGGCGAAATGTCGCCCTACCTGCAGGCCAAGCTGCTGCGTTTTCTCAGCGACGGCAGCTTCCGTCGCGTGGGTGGCGACCGTGAGGTGAAGGTGGATGTACGCATCATCAGCGCCACCCACCGCGACCTGGAGCGCATGGTGGCCGAAGGCACCTTCCGTGAAGACCTGTTCTACCGCCTCAACGTGCTCAACCTGCAGGTGCCACCGCTGCGCGACCGTGGCCAGGACATCCTGATGCTGGCGCACTTCTTCATGCAGCAGGCCTGCACGCAGATCCAGCGCCCACCCTGCCGGCTTACCCCAGCCACCCACTCGGCGCTGCTTGCCAACCCATGGCCAGGCAACGTGCGGCAGTTGCAGAACGTGATTTTCCGCGCTGCGGCCATCTGCGAAGGCAACCTGGTGGACATTGGCGACCTGGACATCGCCGGCACTTCGGTGGCCCGCGGCCAGGACGGCGAAGTGGCGAGCCTGGAGCAGGCTGTGGGCGACTTCGAGCGGGAACTCTTGCAGCGCTTGTATGCAAGTTACCCCTCAACACGGCAATTGGCCGGCAGGCTGCAGACTTCGCATACCGCCATTGCGCAGCGGCTGCGCAAGTACGGTATACCCGGAAAGTCATGAGGCCTGTTGAACAGCCCGAAGGTTATCAACCGGACGCAACAGGGTGCTCAACCCCAGCAGCACGAAGGCACCGATCATCATCACCGCCCAAGCCCAGTGCAATGAGCTGAGCTGGTCACGCACGATACCGGCGAGCAGTGGCATGCTGGCGGCGATCAGGTACCCACCACCTTGCACGAACGCCAACAGCGCACCGGCCTTGGACGGTGAATCCGCGTGGTCCATGGCAACGATCAACGAGAGAGGGAAAAGCGCCCCAATGCCCAGGCCCAGGCATACCGTCGCCACGGCCGCCAACGCTACCGGCGCGACCATCAGGCACGCCAACCCTGCTATCAACAACAAAATGACCAACACCAAGGGGTGCCTGCGGTCAGGAAAGCGCTGGATCAAGGATGACACGAGCAACCCGGCGAGCACTTCGGTGACGGTCAGTGCCCCCAGCAGGTAACCCGCCTCGGCCGCCGTCCACCCCAACTCGATGTAGAACGGCGGCAACCAGGCCAGCACCAAGGTGTAGGCACCTGTGCCAATGCCGAAGAACAGCAACAGCAGCCAGGCCCTCGCGCTGCGGTAGGGCAATGTGGCCGCCACCTGTCCGCCAGGGGTACCACGCGCTAGCAACAGCCAGACGATCAGGGCGACCAATGCCGGGACGGCAGCGTAGCCCAACGACAGTTGCCAGCCGAACAGGCTCGCGCCGGGTGCTGCCGTGGCGGCGGCCAACGCGGCGCCCGCCATGATGCCGGTGGTAAACAACCCCATCAGCATGCCGGCACTTTGCGGATGGCTGCCTTTGAGGAACGCTGGCATCAGCGCCTGAATGATCGCAATGCCGATACCGCCCAGTGCCGCCGTGGCGATGAGCGCTTCGGCAGTGCTGACGTAGGCGCGTGCAGCGCAGCTCAGCGCAATCAGCACGATGCCTGTCGCCACGCCCGTGGTCTCACCGACCAGACGCAGCAGCCAGGGGCCGGACAACGCGAACAGGCCCATCATCATCACCGGCAAGGTTGTCAGCAGGCCGGCTTGGGTATTGCTCAGCCCCAGGTCGTGCTGCAGCAACTGCAGCAGCGGGCCGATGGCAGCCATGACCGGCCGCAGGTTCAAGCCGATCAATATCGCCAGCAACCCGACGCAGGCTTTGTTGGGGGTATCAGACATGATGGAGGGGCTCCTGCAGAAACGCACCGGTTACCTGGTTGAATGCCTGTGCCAGTGGTACGTTGAATACGTGCCCCTCGCCAGCGAGGGTGGCCAGGCGAGCGTGACCGATGTTGCTGCAGATGGTTTCGGCCTCGGCGCTGGGGCTGATCGGGTCAAACTCTGCGGCGAGCACCAGTGTGGCAGCCTGAATGCGTTGCAAATCGCCAGTCAGGTCGTACTGCTTCATGCCCTCGCACCAGCGGACCTGGTTGTGCGCCCGTAACTGCGCCGCCTGGGCGTGCCACGCCTGGTAAAGCCGCTGACCATCGGGCGAGGCGGCGAAGTCCGCACCCACCAATGCAGGCCAGCTCGATTTGAAGCGCTTGAGGCAACCATCCTGCTTGTCCAAGGCGGCCGCCCACTCGCTGAGCAGCCCTCGGCGATGCGCTGTGCTCATGCTGGCGAAGGTGCCGGCAACGATCAGTTTCTCTACGGCGTGAGGTGCATGGCAGGCCATCTCAAGGGCCACCATGCCCCCCAGGGACAAGCCGATCAGCTGGATGCTGTCGAGCCCAAGGTGGTCCAGCAGCGCCAGCATCTCCAAGGCTTGGGCGTGCGCGGTGATGCCTTCGGGTGCATCACTGGATGCACCGTGCCCTAGCAGGTCGGGTACGATGACACGGTGCCCGAGGCCGAGCAGCGCGCTGAGCTGCGGCATCCACGCCCTGCCGCTGTTGCCCAACCCGTGCAGCAGGAGTACAGGGCTACCGGAGCCGGTGTCATGATAATAGTGACGATGCTGTCCATGTATGAAAAAAGCCATGCTGCCTCCTGATCCTTGAGCTTCACCGCGCCAAGATAGCTTAACGTTAAGATTGTTAAAAGGTGCGGGGGTTCAGAAGGTGCACTGGTTACACATTTCCAGGTTGAACGATGAGTGCAGCAATGAACGATCATGTCGATTTCGTCGTCGCGCAGTGGGCGCAGGCGATGCCTTCCGTGGATGTTTCCTCCATGGAGATCTTTGGCCGAATGGCGCGTATCAGCAAGCACCTGGAGCGCATGCGTGCAGAAGCCCTGGCGCAGTATGGTTTCAAGGAGGGCGAATTCGATGTCCTGGCAACCTTGCGCCGTGCGGGGGCGCCCTACCGCCTGACGCCAACCGAGCTGTATCGCTCGCTGCTGATAACGTCCGGCGCGATGACCAACCGCTTGGCGAGACTGGAAAGCGCCGGCATGGTCGAGCGCATTGCCGACAATAACGACAAGCGCAGCTCCCAGGTGGCCCTCACAGCACAGGGCAAGGCATTGATTGATAAGGCCGTCCTTACCCATACTGAGATCCAGGAGCTGGTACTGGCCCCCCTGAGCGCCGAGCAGCGAGCACACTTCGCTCAGCTGTTGAAGCAAATGCTCGCTCATCTGCCAGGTGAGGGTGCGCCCAGGCAATGAACTGGAAAATTCAGGAGGAATTTTCATGCTTCACAGCAATTACCTGAAGCAATTGGATCTGCAGGACATCGTGGTGTTCATCAACCTGCTCGAACTGCGCAGCGCCAAGCGGACTGCCGAATTGATGAATGTCAGCCAGCCCACCGTCAGTTATTGCCTGAAGCGCCTGCGCGGGTGCTTCGACGACACCTTGTTCTCGTCGTCGCAAGGGGTGCTGAAACCCACCACCAAAGCGGAAAAGATTGCCCCGTACCTGCGCGTGGTGGTCGAGTCCGTCAACCGCTGTGCCGAGGACGACAGCAGCGTCTCGCCACAAGCACAGCGCAAGATCTGGCGCATCTGCGCGCCCGAGTATTTCGAACTGTCCTTCTTGCCGCAGGCGCTGGCGGTACTGTCACGTACCCACGGCAATACCTCGCTGCACCTCGAACGCTTGAGCCGTGACCTGCCGGTGGACCGGCTGATTTCAGGCGACATCGACATTGCCATCGGCTTTGGCCCCGGCTATCACCAGATGCACCCCGAGCTGCAGTGGCAACCCGTGCTCAGCGATGATTTCGTGTGCGTAACCAGCCAAGGCATGCTGGCCAGTGAAGAGGCCATGAGCCTGGACGAGTTCTGTGCGTCGCCCCATGTGTTCCCGACACCGTGGATATCGGAAAAGAACATGGTCGACAGCTGGCTGGACAAGGTTGGCCGATCACGCAACGTGCTGGTGCGCGCCAACGGCTATCAGGCCTGCGTGAATATCGTGGCCGCCGTGCCCGCCACGGTGGCACTGCCCGCACGCCTGTTGCCGCACCTGCGCATCGCGCCTGGGCTTAAGGTGTGCAAACCGCCACTGGGGTTCCCCAGTTTCACCCTCGACATGATCTGGTCGCGCGACCGCAGCGACAGCAAGGATATTTCCAGCCTGCGCGCACTGGTCGAAGCGGTGGCGCAAACGCTGTTGACGGAACGATGACCCGCTTTATTAAATTTTCCCATCGCATTTAAATTTCTTAAAACCAGCAGCTTGTTCTTTTCACTTACTGTGAGGTCATCGGGTAGCGGTGTTCTACCTGACCCACAGTTCACGGAGGAATAAGTCATGCTGGCGCACGTACAACCCACGGTGTTTCCGTTCTATCGACAACCGACACCGTGCTACGGTTTCGAATGTATCTATGCCGTCGACCGCGACCTGCGGGTAGGCGATTCAATCAACAGTGCAACACTGTATGAAGACCTCGCCCACAGTGGCGCAATTATCTACCGCGACTTTGCCGATACACTGCCGGACTTCAACGACTTCGTCAGTGCGCATTCCGCCCGCGTGACATTCGACCCGGCCCGCAAAGCCGCCACGTCCAACACGGCAGAAATCGAGGCCGGTGTGAATGAAATGGGGCTGCACCGTGAGAACGGTAACTTGCCATTCAACCCCGACCTGCAGTGGTTCTACTGCCTGGAGCCAGCAGCCGTGGGCTCTGAGACGACCTTGTGCGACGGCCAACGCGTACTGTTCGACTTGTCTTCGAAAACCCGAAAGTGTTTTGAGAACCGTGAGATTCGTTACAGCCGGCGCATCCCTTGGAACAATGTAAAACGTTTTCTGAGCATTGAACTGCAACTGCCCATCGATGACATTACCGACGAGCATTTGCACCAGGTCAATCAACGTGTCAGTGGCCAAACTTACCGTCGCATCGATCAGAACCTGATTGCGTCCGAACTGGTTATTTCCGCGGTTGAAACCAGTTGCTTCAGCGGCAAGAAAGCGTTCTGCAATTCAATGCTCGGCCCCAGCGTCAATTATGAACCGCCGCTTATCACCTGGGCCGATGGTGAAGATATCGCCCTGGATATCTGGGACGAAATCAAAGAAGTCACCGCCCGCAATACCTATAGCCACTTCTGGCAGAAGGGCGACCTGGTGGTAATCGACAACACCCGGGTGATGCACGGTCGCCGACGCCTGGATGACCCCTCACGGCGCATCTTCGGCGCGCAAAGCTACCGCATTGGAGGTATCGGCCAATGATCAGCCAAAAAATGCAGGACTACCTGGCCGCCACCCCCGACCGCGTAGTGATCAAGGAAATGAACGGTCGCGCCTACACGTTGCACGAATTGCGCCGTGACGTGATGCGACTGGCCAGTGCCCTCGAGGGGCGGGTTGGCCGCTGCGAACGCAAAGTGTTCGGCATCGCCATGCGCTCTTGCTACGAGTGGGTGTACACCTTGTTGGCGATTCAGAAAGTAGGCGGTGTGTTGCTACCGGTGCCCATCGAGTTCTCCGACGACCAGATCGGCAGCCTGCTCGGCAAGGCGGCGGCAGTGTTCGTCAGCGATGAGCAAACCGCCGGCCGCCTGCACGCTATTTTGCCGGACAAGGCGTGCTTCATTCCCGCGCAACTCATGCACGAGACCATTGGTGATGAATGGCGCCAGGAGGACGAGCTCATCCCGGACGGCATTGTTTCGATCATCCACACGTCCGGCACCACCTCCAAACCCAAAGGTGTGATGATCCGCGACGAGGCCGTCGGGTTGCTGGTCGATAACGTGATGAAGCGCCTGCCACAACAGCCGCTGCACTACTTCTCGATTGTCCCCATGAGTTTGCTGATCGAGCAGGTGCTGGGGGTGTTCATCCCGATTCTATCCGGCGGCACCTTGACCCTCATGCCCGAAGGCATGACCGAATACGGCGCAGCCAGCGGCAACGCACGGCAGTACCTGCAGTTGATAGCCCCCAACCAGCCGAACTTCCTGTACCTGCCGCCCAAGCTGCTGGAAGAGGCCAACCTGCTGCTCGAGCACTGCTCGGTCGAGGAACTGTTCGGGCCACAACGCCCGCACATCATCACCGGCGGCGCGAAGATTCCGGTAACGGTTTTGCAAGCCTTGGAAGCGCACGGCGTGCAGGTGTTCGAAGCCTATGGCCTGAGCGAGAACTCTTCGATCATTTCGCTCAACTCACCGGCGCAACGGCGTATCGGCTCGGCAGGCACACTGCTCGATGGTATCGAACCCAAGCTGGTCGACGGTGAATTGCTGGTCCGCACGCCGACCCTCTGCGCCGGTTACTACAACGCCGACGATACTGCCTGCGACCTGTCCGACGGGTATCTGCATACCGGCGATATCGCCGAATTTCGCGACGGTTATCTGTACATCACCGGCCGCAAGAAGCACGTGATCATCCTGTCTACCGCACGCAACATTTCGCCTGAATGGGTCGAGAACGTCTACAAAGAGAGCGCCCTGGTTGACGACATGATCGTCATGGGCGAAGGCAAGGACGAGCCCTGCGCCATCGTCTTGAGCAGCGCCTGCGCTGACTCGGTCCGCCAGGAAATGGCGCGCCTGGAGCACCGGCTCGCCGACTTTGCCAGGGTCAGGCAGATTCGCGTCATCGCTGACATCGCCACCTTCCGTGATCAGTTCTACACCGTCACGGGGCGGCCACGCAGGGCCGAGATCGAAGCGCGGTTCATCGACCAGATGTACGCCTGAGGAAGCCACCATGTACATCGTGCGTAATTTCTACAAAGGCCGACCTGGCTACCGATGCCTGCAGGAAGCGGTTCGTGCCCACTACCTCAAGCACTATGGCGCGACGCCAGAGCCCCAGCCCGATCTGTTCGTCTGCCTGACCGGCGCCAACGGTGGGGCTCCAGGTTATGCCTGTGCGGGGATCAGCTACGGCGATTCCGGCAA
Source organism: Pseudomonas sp. DCB_AW (assembly GCF_026240895.1). Lineage (NCBI taxonomy): Bacteria > Pseudomonadati > Pseudomonadota > Gammaproteobacteria > Pseudomonadales > Pseudomonadaceae > Pseudomonas > Pseudomonas sp. DCB_AW. The sequence goes on along the minus strand of NZ_JAPFCE010000056.1, from coordinate 14,127 downwards.
GCTGTTCAGCGAGTACTACCTGGATCAAAGCCTGGATGAGCGCTACCACATCGATCGGGCACGCATTGCCGAAGTGGGCGCCTTCGCCTCGTTTCATAGCGGCAGTGGGGCTGGGAAGTACTTGCTCAACAACGTGATCAAGACACTGGCCCTGCGAAATTTCGGCTTGGTGGTGCTGACCGCGACCGAGCAGGTGCGCCAGCTGCTGATCCCCCTGGTGGACACCCTTGAGGACCTGGGCGGTGCCGACCGCAGCAGGCTCAAGGACCCTGGCGTCAACTGGGGCAACTACTACGAACACGGACCACGGGTGGTGGCTTCGCGCCTGTCTGCACCGAGTACCTGGGGCAATGCCCCCGCCCTGGCGCTGAGCCAGCCGCATTTCACCTGCCAGGCATCCGCCTGACCACATCTGGCTCCGGGCATGGCCGTGCCCGGAGCACTGGAGGTAACCATGAACGCAAACAAGCGTTACGAGAATTTCATCGTGTTCCTTGCGCCCCTGATCAACAGCGTCGGGGGGATCGCCATCGACCTGTATGCGCCGAGCATGCCGTCAATCGGGCATGAGCTGGGCGCCAGCCCGTCGCTCATGCAAAACACCATCACCATCACCTTGCTGTTCTATGCCATCGGCCAGCTATTTTTCGGCATCATGACCGATGCGCGCGGGCGCAGGCCGGCGGTAATCCTGGGCCTGGCGCTGTTCCTCAGCGGCAGCCTGCTGGCCACCTTCTCGACCTCCATCGAAATGCTGTTGGTGGCCCGCGCACTGCAAGGTTTTGCAATCGGTGCCTGCCAAGTGGTTGCCCGTGCCTTGCTGGTCGATATCGTCAAGGGCCCGCGCTTCTATGTGGCGATCATTTACCTGAGCCTGGCGTTCGGCCTCGGGCCCGTCATCGCACCCTATGTGGGCGGCATGATCGAGGTCTACCTGGGGTGGCGCTACAATTTCGTCCTGTATGCGGTCTACGCCGTGATCGTGATGGCGTTCGTCCTGGCTGGGCTCAAGGAATCGCTGCCCGCCACTGCCCGTCGCAGTGCCATGCAAACGTTGGTGGGCTACCGGTGCATCCTGGCTGACGGGCGCTTTCGTTCTTCGGTCATCGTGCTGGGGGCAAGTTTCTCGGCGTTTCTGCTGTGGAACGTGATTGGCCCGCATATCGTCCAGGAACGGCTGGGCCATGACGCACAGTACTTCGGCACCACGGCACTGGCGGTGGGCAGTTGCTATCTGGTCGGGACGCTGGTCAATCGCGCGTTGATCCGTAGGGTCCAGGCGGCCACGCTGATGTGGACGGGCATGCTGCTGTTCCTGCTCGGCGTGTTGAGCATCGCCGCCATGCCGGCTGGGCTGAACCTGATCAGCATCCTGGGTGGCATCATGCTTGTCGCGTTCGGCCAGGGCTTTATCTTTTCCAACGCCATGGCCCGCTCCATGTCCCTGTTCCCCGACCGCGCAGGCGTAGCGGCAAGCCTGCAAGGCTGCCTGATGCTGGTGTTCGGGTCGCTGGCGTCGGGCATCGTCAGTGCGCTGCCGTTGGCGTCCAACCTGGCGATCGCGGGCGTGTTCCTGGTGCTCTGGCTGATCTCGCTGTCGGGGATGCTGACGGTGCGCCTGCAACAGCGCCAAGCGTCGCCAGCCTGAGCCAGGTGCCGACCGCTAGGCTTAGATGACGTGTGTGTATTGATTTCAATACATCGTAATGGAATCAATACACACCCACACCGATCTGTATCTATAAGGGTTTGCCACGACTGGCGATTTGGGCCGTGGACCTTCTGTATCGATTTCATTCCGGCCTCGTATTCACGAGCATTTCGATAATCGATCAAGCCATTGATTTATAAGCGTTTTATTTTATTGGCCACATTTTTGCTACAGGAAATCCAACAAGTGCGTGGCTGACCACGCCTACCGCCCTGCTTTTCGAGGATTTCCCATGAGCGAGTTGCGTTTTACTGAAGATCACGAATGGCTGCGCGTCGAAGCTGACGGCAGCGTCACCGTGGGCATCACCGCCTACGCCCAGAACGCCCTCGGCGATGTGGTCTTCGTGCAACTGCCAGAGTTGCAGCAATATGAGAAAGGCAGCGAAGCGTCCACCGTCGAATCGGTCAAGGCCGCCAGCGGCGTGTACATGCCGCTGACCGGCGAAGTGGTCGAGGTCAACGGCCAGCTCGAAAGCAGCCCGGAACTGGTCAACGAAGACCCGATGGGTGAAGGCTGGTTCTTCCGCTTCAACCCGGCCGACATGAGCGAAGTGACCGCCCTGCTCGACCAGGACGCCTACGACCGCCTGCTCAAAGCCAACGACGACGCCTGAGGAACCGCACCATGACCATCAACCTCGGCACCGCCAACGAATTCATCGCCCGCCACATCGGCCCACGCGCCGCTGACGAACAGGCCATGCTCGCCACCCTGGGGTTCGATTCCCTGGACGCCATGACCGCCGCGGTCATCCCCGACAGCATCAAGGGCACCAGCGTGCTCGGTGCTGAAGACGGCCAGAGCGAAGCCGACGCACTCGCCTCGCTGAAAGCCATCGCCGGCAACAACCAGCTGTTCAAAAGCTACATCGGCCAGGGTTACTACAACACCCACACCCCGGCACCGATCCTGCGCAACCTGCTGGAAAACCCGGCCTGGTACACCGCCTACACCCCTTACCAGCCGGAAATTTCCCAGGGGCGCCTGGAAGCGCTGTTGAACTTCCAGACCCTGATCAGCGACCTGACCGGCCTGCCGATCGCCAACGCCTCGTTGCTCGACGAAGCCACCGCTGCCGCCGAAGCCATGACCTTCTGCAAGCGCCTGTCGAAGAACAAGGCCAGCCATGCCTTCTTCGCTTCCAGCCACTGCCACCCGCAAACCCTCGACGTGCTGCGCACCCGTGCCGAGCCGCTGGGCATCGACGTGGTGGTTGGCGACGAACGTGAACTGACCGATGTCAGCGCTTTCTTCGGCGCACTGCTGCAGTACCCGGCAAGCAACGGTGAGGTGTTCGACTACCGCGACCTGGTTCAGCGCTTCCACGCGGCCAACGCCCTGGTGGCCGTGGCTGCCGACTTGCTGGCCCTGACCCTGCTGACCCCGCCAGGCGAGTTCGACGCTGACGTGGCCATCGGCAGCGCCCAACGCTTTGGCGTGCCACTGGGCTTTGGCGGCCCGCACGCGGCTTACTTCGCCACCCGCGATGCCTTCAAGCGCGACATGCCGGGCCGCCTGGTCGGCGTGTCGATCGACCGCTTCGGCAAGACCGCCCTGCGCCTGGCCATGCAAACCCGCGAACAGCACATCCGCCGCGAGAAGGCCACCAGCAACATCTGCACCGCCCAGGTGCTGCTGGCCAACATCGCCAGCATGTTCGCCGTGTACCACGGCCCAGCCGGCCTCAAGCGCATCGCCCAACGCACCCATGCACTGACCGCCATCCTCGCCGCCGGCCTCAAGGCCATGGGCGTTCAGGTCGTCGGCGACAGCGCCTTCGATACCCTGACCCTGGCCACCGGCGAAGCCACCGCCAGCCTGCATGCCAAAGCCCGTGACCAGCGCATCAACCTGCGCCAGGTCGACGCTGGCCACGTCGGCCTGTCGCTCGACGAGACCACCGCCCAGGCGGATGTCGAAGCGCTCTGGCAACTGCTGGCCGGCGACCAACCGCAACCGGACTTCGCCGCCCTCGCGGCCAGCACGGGCTCGCTGCTGCCGGCCAACCTGCTGCGCCAGTCGGCGATCCTCGAACACCCGGTGTTCAACCGCTACCACAGCGAAACCGAGCTGATGCGTTACCTGCGTCGCCTGGCCGACAAGGACCTGGCGCTGGACCGCAGCATGATCCCGCTGGGTTCGTGCACCATGAAGCTCAACGCTGCCAGTGAAATGATCCCGGTCACCTGGGCCGAATTCGGCAACCTGCACCCGTTCGCCCCGGCTGAACAAAGCCAGGGTTACCTGCAGATGACCACCGAGCTGGAAGCCATGCTGTGCGCCGCCACCGGTTACGACGCGGTGTCGCTGCAACCCAACGCCGGTTCTCAGGGCGAGTACGCCGGCCTGCTGGCCATCCGTGCCTACCACCGCAGCCGCGGCGAAGGCCACCGCGACATCTGCCTGATCCCGTCTTCGGCCCATGGCACCAACCCTGCGACCGCGAACATGGCGGGCATGCGTGTGGTGGTCACCGCCTGTGACGCCCGTGGCAACGTCGATGTCGAGGACCTGCGCGCCAAGGCCATCGAACACCGCGAGCGCCTGGCCGCCATCATGATCACCTACCCGTCGACCCACGGCGTGTTCGAAGAAGCGATCGGCGAAATCTGCGCGATCATCCACGACAACGGCGGCCAGGTTTACATCGACGGCGCCAACATGAACGCCATGGTCGGCCTGTGTGCCCCTGGCAAGTTCGGCGGCGACGTTTCGCACCTGAACCTGCACAAGACCTTCTGCATTCCGCACGGTGGTGGCGGCCCGGGCGTCGGCCCGATCGGCGTCAAGTCGCACCTGGCGCCGTTCCTGCCCGGCCACGCGCAGCTGGAGAACCCGCAGGGCGCGGTGTGCGCCGCACCGTTCGGCAGCGCCAGCATCCTGCCGATCACCTGGATGTACATCCGCATGATGGGCGGTGCCGGCCTCAAGCGCGCGTCGCAAATGGCCATCCTCAACGCCAATTACATCGCCCGCCGCCTGGAAGAGCACTATCCTGTTCTGTACACCGGTGGTAATGGCCTGGTTGCCCACGAGTGCATCCTCGACCTGCGCCCGCTGAAGGACACCAGCGGTATCAGCGTCGACGACGTGGCCAAGCGCCTGATCGACTTCGGTTTCCACGCCCCGACCATGTCTTTCCCGGTGGCCGGCACGCTGATGATCGAGCCGACTGAAAGCGAGTCCAAGGAAGAGCTGGACCGCTTCTGCGACGCGATGATCCAGATCCGCGAAGAAATTCGCGCCGTCGAGAACGGCAGCCTGGACAAGGACGACAACCCACTGAAAAACGCCCCGCACACCGCAGCGGAGCTGGTTGGCGAATGGGCCCACGGCTACAGCCGTGAACAGGCGGTTTACCCGCTGCCGAGCCTAGTGGAAAGCAAGTACTGGCCACCTGTCGGCCGGGTCGACAACGTGTTCGGCGACCGTAACCTGGTCTGCGCCTGCCCGTCGATCGAGAGCTACCAGGACGCCTGATAGCTCATCGGCCCACTGCCTGACTTGTGGGAGCGGGTTCACCCGCGAATGCAATTGTGGACTCACTGACGCATTCGCGGGTAAACCCGCTCCCACAGGGTCCAGTGTCGCCTTCAAGCCTTACCTGGAGGAAGCAGCATGTCACTGAGCGTCTTCGACCTGTTCAAGATCGGCATCGGCCCCTCCAGCTCCCACACGGTCGGCCCGATGCGCGCCGCCGCACGTTTTGCCGAAGGCCTGCGCCGCGACGGCCTGCTGGCCAGCACGGTCAGCGTCAAGGCCGAGCTTTATGGCTCGCTCGGCGCCACGGGTAAAGGCCACGGCAGCGACAAGGCGGTGTTACTCGGCCTGGAAGGCGAGCACCCCGATACCGTCGATACCGAAGCCATCCCCGCCCGCCTGCAGGCCATCCGCGACAGCGGCCACCTGCGCCTGCTCGGCGAACACGACATCGCGTTCGTCGAAAAGCAGCACCTGGCAATGATCCGCAAGCCACTGGCCTACCACCCCAACGGCATGATCTTCCGCGCCTTCGACCACGCCGGCCTGCAGATCCGCAGCCGCGAGTACTACTCGGTAGGCGGCGGTTTCGTGGTCGACGAGGACGCTGCCGGCCACGACCGTATCGTCGAGGACAGCACGCCGCTGCCCTACCCATTCAAGTCCGCCAAGGCGCTGCTCGGGCACTGCACCGCGCAACACCTGTCGATCAGCCAGGTCATGCTGGCCAACGAGGCGGCCTGGCGCCCGGAGGCCGAGACCCGTGCCGGCCTGCTGCGTATCTGGCAGGTGATGCAGGATTGCGTCGAGGCCGGTTACCGCCATGAAGGCATCTTGCCGGGTGGGCTCAAGGTCAAGCGCCGGGCACCGGCGTTGTACCGACAGCTCAGCCAACACCCGGAAGCCAGCCTGCGCGATGCGCTGTCGGTGCTCGACTGGGTCAACCTCTACGCGCTGGCGGTAAACGAAGAGAACGCCTACGGCGGCCGCGTGGTCACCGCACCCACCAATGGCGCCGCGGGCATCGTCCCAGCGGTCTTGCACTACTACATGCGCTTTGTACCGGGTGCCAGCGAAGACGGCGTGGTGCGCTTTCTGCTCACGGCAGCGGCCATCGGCATTCTCTACAAAGAAAATGCCTCCATCTCCGGCGCCGAGGTTGGCTGCCAGGGCGAAGTGGGCGTGGCCTGCTCGATGGCCGCCGGAGCCCTGTGCGAAGTCATGGGCGGTAGCGTGCAACAGGTCGAGAACGCCGCCGAGATCGGCATGGAACACAACCTGGGCCTGACCTGCGACCCGATTGGTGGGTTGGTGCAGGTGCCCTGCATCGAGCGCAACGCCATGGGCTCGGTGAAGGCGATCAACGCCGTGCGCATGGCCTTGCGCGGTGACGGGCAGCACTTCGTCTCGCTCGACAAGGTCATCCGCACCATGCGCCAGACCGGCGCCGACATGAAAAGCAAATACAAGGAGACCGCCCGCGGCGGTCTGGCCGTCAACATCATCGAGTGTTGACCCAATAACAACACCAAGGAGTCACTGATGTCCGAAACACTGCTCAAGACCCCGCTGCACGCCCTGCACCTCGAACTGGGCGCGCGCATGGTGCCGTTTGCCGGCTATGACATGCCGGTGCAGTACCCGCTGGGCGTGCTCAAGGAGCACCTGCACACCCGCGAGCAGGCAGGCCTGTTCGACGTCTCGCACATGGGCCAGATCACCCTGCGCGGCAGCGACGCTGCCAAGGCGCTGGAAAGCCTGGTGCCCGTGGACATCATCGACCTGCCAGTGGGCATGCAGCGCTATGCCATGTTCACCAATGAACAAGGCGGCATTCTCGACGACCTGATGGTCGCCAACCTGGGCGATGACGTGCTGTTCCTGGTGGTGAACGCCGCCTGCAAGGACCAGGACTTGGCCCACCTGCAAAAACACATCGGCAGCCGCTGCGAGATTCAGCCACTGTTCGAGGCCCGCGCGCTGCTGGCCCTGCAAGGCCCGGCGGCGGTCAAGGTGCTGCAACGCCTGGCCCCGGAAGTGGCTGGCATGACCTTCATGCAGTTCCGCCCGGTCACCCTGCTCGGCGAAGACTGCTACGTCAGCCGCTCGGGTTACACCGGTGAAGACGGTTACGAAATTTCGGTGCCGGCCAACGCCGCCGACGCCCTGGCCCGCCGCCTGCTGGCCGAGCCCGAAGTGCAACCCATCGGCCTGGGTGCGCGCGACTCGCTGCGCCTGGAAGCCGGCCTGTGCCTGTATGGCCACGACATGAACACCGAGACCACGCCGATTCAGGCCAGCCTGCTGTGGGCCATCTCGAAAGTGCGCCGCGCCGACGGTGAGCGCGCTGGCGGCTTCCCCGGTGCTGACATCATCTTTGGCCAGCAGCAGCACGGTGTAAAACAAAAGCGTGTCGGCTTGCTGCCGCAAGATCGTACACCGGTACGAGAAGGCGCAGAGATTGTCGATGCATCCGATAACCCAGTAGGCAAAGTCTGCAGTGGTGGCTTTGGCCCAACACTTGGCGCACCGGTTGCAATGGGTTATGTCGATATCGAACATGGCGCGCTAGACACCCCACTGTTTGCATTGGTACGCGGGAAGAAGGTTGCCTTGAAAGTCAGCAAAATGCCTTTCGTGCCGCAACGTTACTACCGTGGCTGAATGCAGAACATGAGGTCGGTGAACAGGCTCGTCCTATTCGATTTCGAACCTGTTCAATAACGAACGAACATGGCGCCAGCCCAGGCGCCATGCCGTTTGCGACAAATTGTTCGGCTATCGGCAAAAGCCCTGTTTTCCTGACGAGCAAGGGCTTGTTTTTCGCGCAGGAGTTGGCGTAGAGTCACTGCACTGTGTTTGCATGGGTCGCAACAGTTCGTGACCTGGGCCAGTAGCCGCAATCTGCTACAACCCGTTCGACGTCTCTTACTTTCCAGCAACCCAGCCCAGTAAGCTTTCATTCAATAACGATGTGAAAGTAACTGTTATCAATTAATAGATTTATAGGAAATAAGAAAATGGCAACGCGTCAGAACGGTACCGTCAAGTGGTTCAATGACGAGAAAGGTTACGGTTTCATCACTCCAGAGAGCGGTCCGGATCTGTTCGTACACTTCCGTGCCATTCAAGGCAACGGCTTCAAAAGCCTGAAAGAAGGCCAGAAGGTTACCTTCGTAGCCGTTCAAGGCCAAAAAGGCATGCAGGCTGACGAAGTCCAGCCAGAAGCCTGATAATCCCTAAAAAAGAGCCCCTGCGTTGACGCGCAGGGGCTTTTTTTTGCCCGCAGTTCCCTAAAATGGGCCTTTGCCATCTGGAGCTGCAGCGTAATGTCCAAGCCTCCCCTCTTGCCCCAGGGTGACTTCCCGCCCGCTGGGCTAGGCCGCCGGCTGGCGGCGATGTTCTATGACTTTTTGCTGTGCACTGCCCTGCTGATCGTGACGGCGGGCGCTTACAAGATGATCCAGATGGCAATTATCGGCGAGGCCCGCATGCGTGAGCTGACCGATGCCGGGGCGCTGGATGGCGACCCGTTGTTGTCGACGATCCTGGTGTTCGCGCTGTTTGGTTTCTTTGCCAAGTTCTGGACCCACGGCGGGCAAACCCTGGGCATGCAGGTGTGGGGCGTGCGGGTGCAGAATGCCGATGGCAGTGCCATCAGCCTGTGGCAGGCACTGTTGCGCTTCGTGGTCTCGATCGCGTCGTGGCTGTGCCTGGGGCTGGGGTTTTTCTGGGCGTTGATCGACAAGCGCAAACGCGGGTGGCATGACATCTATTCGGAGACACAGCTGGTGCGGGTGCCGAAGCAGAAGAAATGACGCGCAGTTACGCACACTCTTCAATGCCGCCACCGTCTCTGTAGGAGCAGCCTTGTGCTGCGAAGAGGCCCGTGACAGCAGCCAAGATTGATTGCGCTGTCACCGGCCTCTTCGCAGCACAAGGCTGCTCCTACAGGCCAAGGTTAAGCACACGCCTAAAGCCAGAATTGAACCCTCAAAAAAGCCGACCCTTAGGTCGGCTTTTGCACATCGATCAAACCCTCAACCCGCTCGGCGGAGTAACCACAACCCTGCCAGCGCGCAGATCCCGGCCGGTATCACGACCGCCAGCAACGGCGGGAAGCCGAACACCTGGCTCGAAGGGCCTAGCAGGTCCTGGGCGATGCGGAACACGAAGCCCACCAGCACACCGGTGAATACCCGCTGGCCGAGGGTCACCGAGCGCAGGGGGCCGAAGATGAAGGAAATCGCCATCAGCACCAGTGCCGCGGTCACGGCCGGCTGCAACACCTTGGTCCAGAACGCCAGCCAGTAGCGGGCATTGTTCAAGCCTTGGTCGGACAGGTAGTGGATGTAATCCCACAAGCCGGTGATGGACAGCGATTCCGGCGCCAGGATCACGGTATTGAGCAGTTGCGGCGTAACCGAAACGTCCCAGCGCTCTTCCGGTGTCTTCACCACTTCGGTGTGGTCACCACGGAAATACGTGGTGCTGACATCGCTGAGCTGCCAGTAGTCGTCGTTGTACTGCGCCCGGCGGGCGAAGCTGGAGGTGACGATCTTGCGCTCACTGTCGAAACGGTAGCGGGTCACACCCAGCAGCAAACCATTGGGCTGCACGGCGTTGATGTGCACGAACTCTTCGCCCTGACGGTGCCACATACCCCGCTTGGAGCTCTGCGCCTCACCGCCACCCTGGGCCAGGGAACGGTCGGCCTGGGCCTTGTTTTCGGTGACCGGCGCCACGTACTCGCCAATCAACACGCCCACCAGCATCAGCACCAGCATCGGCTTCATGACCGCCCAGACGATGCGGCCGATGGAAACACCGGCAGCGCGCATGATGGTCAGTTCGCTGCTGCTGGCCAGGCTGCCCAGGCCGATCAGGCAGCCAATCAATGCCGCCATCGGCAACATGTCATACAAACGGCGCGGTGCGGTCAGCAGCGTGAACCAGCCGGCATCCATCACCGTGTAGGTGTCGCTCAGGTCGCTCATCTCATCGATGAAGGCGAACAGCGAGGCCAGGCCGAGGATGATCCCCAGCACGGCCAAAATGGCCATGAGCACGCTCATGCCGATGTAGCGATCCAGTTTAACCACGGGCCACCTCCGCACGACGGGCAGCGCGTTTGAGGCTCAGCGGTTCCCAGTACATCAGCCCAAGCCCGATCAGCAGGAACAGGCCGTGCACCCACCACATGCCCAGGGCGATCGGCAATTTGCCCTTCTCGAGGGCGCCGCGTACGGAAATCAGCATTGTCAGGTAGGCCATGTACAGAAGAATCGCCGGCAGCAACTTGAGGAAGCGGCCCTGGCGTGGGTTGACCCGCGACAGCGGCACTGCCAACAGGGTCACGACGAAGACCAGGATCGGCAACGACAACCGCCATTGCAGCTCGGCGCGTTCGCGCAAGCCCTCCTGGCCGAACAATTGCGAAGTCGGAATAGCTTCGCGCTCGGTCACTTCCTCGCTGACTTCAGGCTTGGGCAGCAGTACGCCATAGGTGTCGTACTTGATGGCGCGGTAATCGGCCTGGCCAGGGTTGCCGTCGTAGCGGTAGCCGTTTTCCAGCACCAGGTAGCGGTTGCCATCGGCCTGCACTTCCTGGTGGCCTTTTTCGGCGACCAGTACCGACGGGGCGCGGTCCTTGGTCTTGTCCTGGTTGAAGCGTTTTTCGGAGATGAACACGCCACCAAGGTTGATGCGGTCGTCCGACAGCTGCTCGGTGTAGGTCACCCGCGAGCCATCACGCAGGGTCTGGAAACGCCCAGGCACCAGGGTGTCGAACTCGGTCAGGGCATCCTGCTGGCTGATGATCTGCTGCACCTGGGCCACGCCCAGGGGCGCCAGGCTCAGGCTCAGCCAGGCAACCAGCAAGGCCACCAGGGCGGCGGGCGCCATGGTCAGGCCCAGCAGGCGCTGCTGGCTCATGCCCGTGGCCGACAGCACGGTCATTTCGCTTTCCAGGTACAAACGGCCGTAAGCCAGCAAAATGCCGAGGAACAGCCCCAAAGGCAGGATCAGTTGCAAGAAACCCGGCAGACGGAAGCCCATGATCAGGAACAGCACGCTCGGGTCGAGCACGCCCTGCGCCGCCTGGGCCAGGTACTTGATGAAACGCCCACTCATGATGATCACCAGCAGCACGGCGCTGACGGCGCTCAAGGTCACCAGGACCTCGCGGGACAGATAACGAAAGACGATCAAACCAGACACTCCTGGGTTGTCAGGGCGGACTGCCAAACATTGGCGCCAAACAATGACTTAGTACAGCCAAGACCAATGTCGGTTCGCCACAGGCGAACCTCCATGTAAAGTGCGCGCATTATCCTGTGATTGACCGCCCCTGTCACTTGGCCGCGCATGAAGCCGCAAAACAGGGTTGTCAGCACGCTGGCCGCAGGCTCAAACTGGCAGCTTTTCCACGGGTACGCGACCACGCGGCCTGGCCCGCCCAGAGCGCTTGAATGCAAAGCGCCAACTGTATCGATCATTCGGGGACCCTGACATGGAACTGGTTGTAAAAAGCGTAGCTGCTGCATCCGTAAAAACCGCCACGCTGGTTGTACCGGTAGGTGAAGGCCGCAAGCTCGGCGCTATTGCCAAGGCCGTCGACCACGCCTGCGAAGGTGCCATCAGCGCCGTGCTCAAACGTGGCGACCTGGCCGGTAAACCGGGGCAGACCCTGCTGCTGCACAGCCTGCCAGGCCTGAAGGCCGAACGCGTGCTGCTGGTTGGCAGCGGCAAGGACGAAGCCCTGGGCGACCGCGCCTGGCGCAAACTGGTGGCCAGCGTCGCCGGCGTCCTGAAAGGCCTTAACGGTGGCGACGCCGTGCTCGCCCTGGATGATATCGCCGTCAGCAACCGCGACGCCCACTACGGCAAGTACCGCCTGCTGGCCGAGACCCTGCAAGACGGCGAATACGTGTTCGACCGTTTCAAAAGCCAGAAAGCCGAGCCGCGCGCCCTGAAAAAGGTCACCCTGCTGGCCGACAAGGCCGGCCTGGCCGAGGTTGAGCGTGCCGTCAAGCACGCCACGGCGATTGCCACCGGCATGGCCTTCACCCGCGACCTGGGCAACCTGCCGCCCAACCTGTGCCACCCAAGCTTCCTCGCCGAACAGGCCAAGGAGCTGGGCAAGGCGCACAAAGGGCTCAAGGTCGAAGTGCTCGACGAGAAGAAGATCAAGGACCTGGGCATGGGCGCGTTCTACGCCGTGGGCCAGGGCAGCGACCAGCCGCCACGCCTGATCGTCCTCAATTACCAAGGCGGCAAGAAAGCAGACAAGCCGTTTGTGCTGGTGGGCAAGGGCATCACCTTCGACACCGGTGGCATCAGCCTCAAGCCAGGCGCCGGCATGGACGAGATGAAGTACGACATGTGTGGCGCCGCCAGCGTGTTCGGCACCCTGCGTGCGGTGCTCGAACTGCAGCTGCCGATCAACCTGGTGTGCCTGCTGGCCTGCGCTGAAAACATGCCGAGCGGCGGCGCTACCCGCCCGGGCGACATCGTCACCACCATGAGCGGCCAGACCGTCGAAATCCTCAACACCGACGCCGAAGGCCGCCTGGTGCTGTGCGACGCCCTGACCTACGCCGAACGCTTCAAGCCCCAGGCGGTGATCGACATCGCCACCCTGACCGGCGCCTGCATCGTCGCACTGGGTAGCCACACCTCGGGCCTGATGGGCAACAACGACGACCTGGTCGGCCAACTGCTGGATGCCGGCAAGCGCGCCGACGACCGTGCCTGGCAGCTGCCGCTGTTCGACGAGTACCAGGAACAACTGGACAGCCCGTTCGCCGACATGGGCAACATCGGTGGGCCAAAGGCCGGCACCATCACCGCAGGCTGCTTCCTGTCGCGCTTCGCCAAGGCCTACAACTGGGCGCACATGGACATCGCCGGCACGGCCTGGATCAGCGGTGGCAAGGACAAGGGCGCCACTGGCCGCCCGGTCCCGCTGCTGACCCAGTACCTGCTGGACCGCGCTGGCGCCTGATGCCGTGAGGCCGGTGGCGCCTTGCGCGCCACCGGCCGGCAGAGACCACCATGAGCAAAGTCGATTTCTATATCCTGCCCACCGACGCCTTGTCGGCGCGGCTCGATTTCGCCTGCAAACTGTGCGAAAAAGCCTGGCGCCTCGGCCACCGGGTCTACCTGCATTGCCAGGATGCCGAACAGCGCAGCGAACTGGACCAACGCCTCTGGCACTTCAAGGGCGAAGCCTTCGTGCCCCACGACCTCGCGGAATTGCACGCGGATGCCACGGTGGCCTTAGGGATTGCCGAGGATGCTGGGCAACACAGCGACCTGCTGATCAATCTGGGCGCTGGCGTGCCTGCGTTCGTCGGCCGGTTCGAACGGGTGGCCGAGATCGTCGTCGAGGAGCCAGGCATCCGCCAATCGGCCCGTGAGCGGTTCCGTTTCTACCGCGAACAGGGCTATGCTCTGCAAGACCACCGCTTACAGCGACTTTGACGACGATGGACAAGCCCTCCCCTTTGCCCGACTCCGCCCATCTGCTCGATGACCTCGAGTCGATCCGCCAGTTACTTGGCGACGCCGACCTGCAACCGCCGCTGCTGACCGAGACGGTGGAGCAGATTCCACTGTTGCTGGACGAACCCGCCGGCAACCCCGTGTCGGCCGTCGAGCCGATCGCCACAGCCCCCGAGGAAGACTCGCAAACCCGCCGCCAGGACACCTTGCTGCACCTGGAAAGCGAGCTGCGCGCCGCGGCGCAGGCGATCATGCAAGACGTGATCAATGACTTTACCCCGCATATCGAGAACGAAATCAAGCGCCGGCTGGATGCGCGTATTGAGCGTTTGATCAAGCGTTCTGAGTGATATTCCGGGGCCGCTTTGCGGCCCATTCGCGGCACAAGGCCGCTCCTACAGGGATCGCGGTGCCTGTAGGAGCGGCCT